>JAADHY010000019.1:0-13650 GCA_013151585.1 Planctomycetota bacterium | reverse complement strand
CTCGCGGCACCCGGCTTCAATTTCGTCGTCGATGGCCTGAGCCACTTCGGGAGCGGTGAACGCAGCCAGCTCGGCCTGCGGATCCGCCAGCGGCCGCGGTTCAACCCCCGCGAATTTCTCGGCTAGCGCCTCGGCAATCGCCCGCCCGTGTCGCGAGACCCAGATCCCCGAACAGTTGATGCAACTGCGGCCGCTGTTCGCCAAAACGCTTTCCACCATCACATCCAGATGATCTTCCCAGCGATCCACCTGATCGTCGCCGAACAGAATCTTGCTCAAACCCGGACCATGAACTTGGACGGACGGATCCCCGGCGTAGCGCTGAACTGTCGCCGAACCGCCAAACACCATTGCTCGATCGCACGTTTCCACGATCGCCGCTCCGACCTCGGCGCCGCCCGGATAGATCGAGAATACCTCGCGCGGAATCCCAGACTCGACCAGGGCCTCCATCAAGCGATAGGGCGTCCACGGTTCGCGCGAACCGGGCTTCAGCATCAAGCCGATCTGCAGGGCGATCACGGGGACCCACAGCGTATGGACGCCCGGAGAATTGGATGGCAAAACCATTCCGAGAACGGGGCTCTGCGCCTGATAGCTGACCGGGACGCCGCGGTCGTCACACCCATGGCCGCTGGTCAGAACGTCGTAAGGTACGTGGCGGGTCAGCGCGTCCAGAATCTCGCCGAGATGGCCCAGAACAAAGGCGTTCTTCTGCATGTTCTTCGCGCAATGTCGTTCCGGCAGGCCGGTCGTTGCCGATTGCAGAGCGCGAAACTGTTCCGGCGTTTGGACTTCCTCGCCGAGCGGCAGCTTGTTTTTCAGGAACGCTTCGGCGGCTCGTCCACACCGCTCAATGAGTTCCGGGATCGAGAATTCGCGGAGGATTTCTCGAGCGCGGCGAGCCCGCCGGCCGTCCAGTTTCACCAACCCGGGGTTGGCCTGATGAATGGCCGCTAGCTCTTCCCCCGTCTCAAGGTGACAGACGGATTCCTTCTCCACGCTTTCGTAGAGTTGCCCCCAGCGAACGATCGGGATCTCCAACACCTGAGAACTCCTTTAGTGTCTTGCACAGGGATGATGTGCGCATGGTGCGCGTATCTTTGTGGGTCGCACCTGCCGGGCGCGACGGGCCCGAGACGGCTGGCTACTGGCATGGCGAGCCCCGGGCTGTGACACCCGGCAGGTGTCACCCACTTTGGTTGCGGCCGACCGTGCGACCCCGACTGAGAGAGACTGCGACGCGCCGTCGTGGCGCAGTCCCTGTCTCAATACACTCCCACCGTTGTGGTCTGCGCCAGGGCGCGGTACGGTCGCACGCCGCTAACGCCGTCCCAAGGAAACTGTTTACACGGGCGTTCCCGCTCGCCCTCGTCTCGCTCCAGGAACCCCGGAATGAACAACTCCCGGGTGAGCGTGTAGAGCTTCACGCGTCCGGTTTCCCCGTAGTCCACGACGCGAGTGTGATCTTCGAAGTCGACAACTTCCAAGACCGCTCGCGGCTCGGGCGCGTAATACGTGATCTTGTAGTGATCCTCTGGGTCGAAAGGCTTGCTGCAAGCCAGCCCCATTAACGTGTTCCCGTAGGTGGGAGTGATGTAGATGTCCGGCCCGAGAAGCTCTTCGCGAGCGAATCGGTACCACTGCGGGGTCAGCTCCGTCCCGCCGCAGAAAACACCGGTTATCCCCTGATCGGCCAAACTCGATCCCTGATCGAGCAACCGCAAGGCCAACGCCTCCAGCAATTTCGGAGTGGCGAACAGGCAGCGAATCTCGTGGCCGGCCGAAAGGACCGTCATGGCCTGGTCGATCACGTGGTCCATGTAGGCCTTGGCTCCGGCCGTGTCGCCCTTCTTCAGCAGCTTCACGACCCATCGCGGGTCCAAATCGACGCAGAAACAGATCCCGCCCCGGTACTGCGCCAAATGTTCGACGGCCAATCGCAGACGTCGCGGACCGGTGGGGCCGAGATGCAGCCAGTTACTGCCGCGAGGAAAGTATTGATCGGGCAAGGTCTCGCTGAACATCTCGTAGTCGATGCGAAAGTCATCGACGACAACCCGCGTCTTCGGCACTCCGGTCGTGCCACCGGTTTCAAACACATAGATCGGCCGGTCGGCATAGGCTCGCGGAACCCAGCGCCGTACGGGGCCGCCTCGAAGCCAGTCGTCGTCAAACAAAGGAAACTTCTTCAGATCGTCGAACGTCCGAACTTCCGAGATCGGATCAAAATCGAGCTGCTGCTTTTTCTCCAGCCAGAACGGACAGCCCGTCTCCGGACTAAAGTGCCAGCGAACGATTTCGCGCACATGCTCGTCCAGGCGCTCTTTTGCCTCGGCGACCTTCTTTTGCATGAGTTCATCATCCACGTCAAAAACGGAGTGCAAATCTTGCTCGGGCAGAGGAATCCGAACGAACAACGATAACGGGGTCGGAGATTCTGAATACCAGAGTGGAAAGGGGGCAGCACTCGACTGGGGGCAGGTCGGTCGAGCCCGACGTCGTACGATGCGTAGACTACAAGCATCTTGTCGGTTGGCCTTTCCAGGCGGAAGGACCGGCGGGACGGCCCGGCCGACTTCGACTGTCAGGCTGGAATGCTCGACTTAGCTAGTTGTGGCGCTACGCTGCGTTAGGGGCGCTCTTTCGTTGTTGCTACTTTACGTAACAGGCATGCGTTTGAAAAGGACCATCGGGATCGCCTTCGCACGGCAAAGAAACAGTCCTATCAATAGACGTTTTCCATGGATTCAAGCGGTTGAGCCCTTGCCTCGTACGTAGGAAAGAGTCCGTTTCCCTTTGCCAACGGAGATGGGACGAACGGGGGCCGGGCTGATCGGTGACGCGAGAACGAAGTTTGGAACTGTTTAATGAAAACGACCCGGCGGATGCCGGGTCGTTGTTAAACGGGTCGCTCGGTTCGCTTCGGATCGGTTACTCTTTCTTTTCGAACTCAGCGTCGATCACTTCGCTGTCGGCCGCACCTTTCGATGCTCCCCCTTGACCATCGCCGCCGGGGGAGGCGCCGGCCGCAGCCTTGGCGGCCGCCTCGTACATGTGCTTCGAGAAAGCGTGAGTGGCCTGAGTCAGCTCTTCGATAGCGCTGTTGATGGCGGCCGTGTCCTCCTTGGCAATCGCGTCGTTGACTTTCTTGATCGACGCTTCAATGGCTGATTTCGACGCCTCGTCCAACTTGTCGGCATGCTCCTTCAGCAGCTTCTCGGTTTCGTAGACGAGGCTGGAGCCCTTATTCTTGGCCTCGGCCAGTTCGCGTCGCCGCCGGTCTTCTTCGGCGTGCATTTCGGCCTCTTTTCGCATCCGTTCGATTTCTTCCTCGCTCAGTCCGCTCGACTCCTCGATGCGGATCGACTGCTCCTTGCCCGTAGCCATATCTTTGGCCGAGACGTTCAGGATGCCGTTGACGTCGATGTCAAAGGTGACCTCGATCTGCGGCACACCCCGCGGTGCCGGCGGAATCCCTTCCAGGTTGAACTGGCCAAGCAGACGGTTGTCGGCCGCCATCGGACGCTCGCCCTGGAAAACCCGAACCGTGACGGCCGTCTGGTTGTCCGCGGCGGTCGAGAAGATTTCTTTCTTCGTCGTCGGGATGGTGGTGTTGCGAGGAATCAGGACGGTCATCACGCCTCCCTCGGTCTCGATCCCGAGCGAGAGCGGCGTGACGTCCATCAGGACCACGTCCTTGACCTCGCCCGCAATGATGCCGCCTTGAATCGCCGCACCGATCGAAACCACCTCGTCCGGGTTCACGCCCTTGTGAGGCTCCTTGCCGAACAGTTTGCGAACGAACTCCTGCACTTTCGGAATTCGAGTGGAACCGCCGACGAGGACAACCTCATCGATGTCTTTCGGCTCGAGCTTGGCATCTTTCAGCGCCGTCAGGACCGGTTCGCGGCAACGCTCGATCAGGTGGTCGATCAGCCGTTCGAACTCGGCCCGAGTGATCGTCATCTGCAGGTGTTTGGCCCCGGTGGCGTCCGCCGTTATGAAAGGCAGGTTGACGTCGGTCGTCTGCGACGAGGAGAGCTCTTTCTTCGCCTTCTCCGCCGCTTCACGCAGACGTTGCAGAGCCATTGGGTCCTTCCGCAGGTCAATGCCCTGCTCGGCCTGGAATTTGTCGGCGATGTAGTTGATCAGTTCCTCGTCGAAATCGTCGCCGCCGAGGTGCGTGTCGCCGTTGGTGCTGAGCACTTCGATCAGCTCTTCACCGACTTCCAAGATCGAGATATCGAAGGTTCCGCCGCCCAAATCGAAGACGGCGATTTTTTCGTCTTTCTTTTTCTCCAAGCCATAGGCCAGCGCGGCGGCCGTCGGCTCGTTGATGATTCGTGCCACTTCCAAGCCAGCGATTTGGCCGGCGTCTTTGGTCGCTTGGCGCTGGGCATCGTTGAAGTAGGCCGGAACGGTGATCACGGCCTTCTTCACCTTGTGCCCGAGGTAATTCTCCGCCGCGTCCTTCAACTTTCGCAGGACCATCGCCGAGATTTCCGGCGGCGTGTAGGTCTTCTCGCCGACCTTCACTTTCACATAGTCCGTTGGCCCGCCAACAATCTCGTAAGGCACGATCTTCTCTTCGGCCTCGACTTCGTTGTGACGGCGGCCCATAAAGCGCTTGATCGAGTAGATCGTATTCTTGGGGTTGGTGATGGCTTGACGCTTCGCGGGTTCGCCGACGAGCACCTCGCCTTTGTCGGTGAACGCCACCACGCTCGGTGTGACCCGATTCCCCTCCTGGTTCGGGATCACCTTCGCTTCGCCCCCTTCCATCACCGAAACAACTGAGTTGGTGGTGCCTAAATCAATCCCGATGATTTTTTCGCCTTCGACGGCCATTCGTCCTTCTCCTCAACGTGTCAACGTGATTGTTTCCTGGTGTATTCTGAAACGTCTCCCCACGTCTGACGTCACTTTTCGTTTTGCTTCTGCCGATCAGCGCATGACAAGCGTGCAAGACCCGACCCGATCGCCCAGTCTAACACGCTAGTTGGGAAACGTACAGAGTTGCCCGTTCGGACCATTCAGTCCCGCTTGGCCGACCACCTTTCGGCGCGGTCGGGCCACGTCGGGGTTCCGCAAAGCCTATGCCAACTGCCGTTGGGCAAAAGAGGTCGACGCAACAGATTGAGATGCCCCGAGTTATGAATGTCAGGCCTTCTGCAACTCAGCGTCGGTTTTCGAAGGGGCGCCACTTTGGCAGGCGGCGCGTGGCCCCGCGAAACACCGAAAGCTGCCACAATGGCAGTGCTTTGCGCTGGCCA
This sequence comes from Planctomycetota bacterium, assembly GCA_013151585.1. Classification (GTDB taxonomy): domain Bacteria; phylum Planctomycetota; class Planctomycetia; order Planctomycetales; family Planctomycetaceae; genus JAADHY01. Next base: position 8,374 of record JAADHY010000019.1, on the reverse strand, counting down.
AGGCTTTTCGGAGCTCGCTGCTTGACACGAGTCGCACCGAGCTGTACAAGAAACCTTTAAGCGAGCAATGCATGAAGTGTCCCGCAGCAAGCCAGCGGGCCGGCCCGGAAGGAGTCCGCAGTCGGCGACACTGACTTTTGCTGAAGTTTTTGCGTGGCAAGCAGTTAAAGGCTCGCCCCCCTTTTGATGGAACGAAAAAGCGGTGCCGGGATGGCTCGACGACGAATCCTGTCGCGGGCGGTCGTCGCTGCGGCGGGAAACCCGATCCCGATTGTCGTGAAAGCAAGTTATGGCAACCAAGCGCGTTGCGAAATCGAGCAACAGTCGACGGAGTGCCAGCTCGGCAAAGACGAAAACCCGAAAATCGTCTGGTTCGGCCGACCGCCGGCCACCCGGAGGGTCGACGAGTAGCACGGCGGTGAAGAAGACGTCGCGATCTAATAGTTCGAGCCGCAAGCAGACTCCGGCCGCTTTGCAGAAGGAGCTTCAAAGGCTGGACCGCGAAATCCTGAAGTTGATCAACCGGCGTGCGGCCGCCACCACGGCTTTGCTGCAGTCATCCGAGAATCCCACTCGGGCGGTCTACGATCCTCAAGCCGACGAGCTGCTTTGGAAAGAGCTGGCGGAGCGAAATCCCGGACCGTTGCCGGTGAGCGCCGTGCGCGGGGTGTTCCGCAACATTATCAGTGCGGCGAAACGGCAGGTGAAGACTCAGCGTGTCGCCTATCTAGGGCCGCAGTACAGTTTTACGCATTTGGCGGCGCTCGAACGTTTTGGTGAGTCGGCAGACCTGATTCCCGTCAACTCGATCGCCTCGGTATTTGAAGAGGTGAACCGTGGCCACGCCGACTATGGGCTAGTTCCCATCGAGAACAGCACGGACGGGCGGATCGTCGACACGTTGGACATGTTCACTCGCCTGCCTTTGCGGATTTGCGGTGAGGTGCAGATCAATGTGCGGCACAACCTGCTGGCACGATGCCCCCGCAGCGAGATCACCGAGATTTACAGCAAGCCGCAGGCCTTGTCCCAATGTCGCGACTGGCTGGCTCGGAACATGCCGCAGGCTCAGTTGATTGAGGTCATCAGCACGTCAACGGCGGCCCAGTTGGCCCGCGACAAGCCGGGCGCGGCGGCCGTCGCTAGCCGGCAAGCGGCCATCGAATATGATCTGCAGATCATCGCCGAAGACATTCAGGATAACCGCAACAACATCACGCGTTTTGCGGTCATCGGCGACGACGAGTTCGAACCAACGGGGAAGGATCGAACTTCGCTGCTCGTTCAGATTCCGCACAAACCCGGCGCGCTGGCCGATGCCCTGGTGGCCTTCAAGAAAAACAAGGTGAACTTGACGTGGATCGAATCCTTTCCGCTCCGCGGGCCCGAAATCGGGTATCTGTTCTTCCTGGACTTCGAAGGTCACGTTAAGGAACCTCGGATCAAGCGCACGTTGGCCATGCTCGAAAAAAAGGCCGTGCGCTTGGATGTTTTGGGATCGTATCCTCAGAGCGAACCTGTGGATTGACAACGGCCGCGCGCGACGGAGAGCCGCCAAGCCGGACAGCGGAGCGCAGTCCGTTGTACGGTGCAAGCCGATGGGTTCCTGCGGCGGCAAGCCGCTTTCGGGACCTGACAGCCCGACGGACGATTGACGGATGAGCGTGGTGCTTCGGGTCTGGATCGCCAGCCCTTTCTGTTCGAGTTATCGAGAGCGGTTCGCGCGGACACGGGCCGGAGACTCCCGTGAGAACAATTGGACCGACTTTTTTGCGAGGATGAAGGATCATGAGACGATTGCTGATCGCTGGCAACTGGAAGATGAACACCCTTCGAGAAACGGCGACGGCGTTGGCGGGGGCTTTGGCGGAAGCTTACCCGCAAGAGCCGGACTCGGTCGAAATCTTGGTGTGTCCGCCGTTTCCTTATTTGCTGCCGGTTCGGGACGCCATCGATGGCAGCGCGGTGCAACTGGGAGCCCAAAACGCGTATCACGAAGCCCCGGGCGCGTACACAGGGGAAGTCGCGTTGGACATGCTTTTGGACGTGGGGTGTCGCTGGGTCATCGTTGGCCACAGCGAGCGGCGGCATGTGTTGGGCGAGTCGGACGAGCTGCTCAACAAAAAAGTTCAGGCGGCTCTGGCGAAGGGGCTGAACGTCATCTATTGCGTCGGCGAGAAATTGGAGCAGCGGGAAGCGGATCAGACGGAGCAGGTCCTGGATCATCAGATGGAGACCGGCCTGGCGGGCTGCTCGGGTGACGCGTTGGCCAAGCTCGTCGTCGCCTACGAGCCGGTTTGGGCGATTGGAACCGGGGTTCGAGCCACGAAAGAGCAGGCAGAAAGTGCTCACAAACATCTTCGCGAGTGGCTTGCGAGTCGCTACAATGCCGAGCTGGCCGAGCAGACTCGGATTCTGTACGGCGGCAGTGTCAAAGCCGGTGACGACCAACAGAAACAGGAAACATACGAATTGCTCTGCCAGCCCAACGTGGACGGGGCGCTGGTGGGCGGCGCCAGCTTGAAAGCGGAAGAGTTCAAGGCGATCATCGAGGCGGGCGAACGGGCGGCGCAGGCCGGGACGAACGCCTAATCGCGAAGGGAGGTCGATCGATCCGATGTTTTGGGCATATCTGTCGACGCTGGCCCTTTTGTTCGTCGGGCTGTTGTTGATCATGATCATCTTGCTGCAACGCGGCCGAGGCGGCGGTCTGGCCGGCGCTTTTGGCGGTCTGGGCGGGCAAAGCGCATTCGGTACGCGGGCCGGAGACGTCTTTACTCGCATCACCGTCGTGCTGGCGGTCATTTGGGTCGCGCTGGCTGGAGTCAGCATCTGGGCTTTGGAAAAAGGAACGGCCGGCAAGTTCCAGGCGGAGGTGAAAGAGGAGACGTCGGGCACGACGCCTGTGGAAACCGCTCCGGCGACCGAGCCCGGGGGGACAGCTCTCCCCGGGACCGAAGAGGAGTCGGGGGCGGCAGCCCCAAGCGGTTCGGAGTCGGCTTCGGAACCGGCAGCTTCCGGTCCGAAACTTTCGGCTCCTGCCGATTCCACTTCAGAAACAAAAGCGGCCGCGGGGTCGACTGGTTCCTCGCCGTCAGGCGACAAGCCCTCGCCGCCGAACCAGCCAGAGAAGTAACTCCCCAGGTTCGGCCGGTGCACCTTCCGCTCTTTTCAGCGTCTATGGATGCCGACGACGGGGGCAGCCGGTCCGTTGACGCCGGATGGGGGCGCCTGAATTTTTCCGCGGTGAAACGGATTGGCCGTCGGTCCCTGATCATCGTCGGGAAGCAGTTCGGCCGAGAAAAAAGCGTGCCTGAATCGACCGCGAGGAGGATCAAACACTCGTGCTTCTGAGCATGACGGGATTCGGCGACGCCCGCGACGAGAATGATCGGCTGGCGGTTTGCGCCGAAGTGCGAACGGTCAACCATCGCCACTTGAAAATCATGATTCGCTGTCCGGAAGCCTATGTTCGTCTGGAGAGCGAAATTGAGAAGCTGGTCCGGGAACGCATCGGTCGCGGGACGGTCACGGTGACGCTGCGAATTGTAGCTTTGACCGAACAGTCGCACTACCGGTTGGACGAGGCGGTGTTGAAGGCGTACTGGGAGGAGATTCATCGAATTGCGCGGCAAATCGCCGCGGCTCCTCCGGCCGACTTGGCTCCTTTGGTCGCTCTACCGGGCAGTGTGGCGGAGGCCCTCGAGGAAGCGGTGGACTACGAACAGGACTGGCCCGTCATCCGCAGGGTGTTAGAAGCAGCTTTGGAAAAGCTGCAGCAGTTCCGCGTGCAAGAGGGGCGGGCGATGCAGCAGGAGCTGGAGCAGCAATGTGCCGTGGTCCGGACGAATCTGGACCGGATCGCCGAGCGGGCTCCAGAAGTGGTCGTGGCTTTTCGCGATCGGTTGCGACAGCGGGTGGCCGAGCTGCTGGCCGAGTTTGACGTGCAGGTGGATACGGCCGATCTGTTGCGCGAGGTCAGCGTCTTTTCGGAGCGATGCGACATCGGCGAGGAGATCACGCGTTTGCGATGCCACCTGGATCAGTTCGCGGCGTTCCTGAAAGAAAAACGGTCGCTGGGGCGCAAACTGGACTTCCTGAGCCAGGAGATGTTCCGGGAGATCAATACGATCGGGGCGAAGGCGAACGACGTGGCGATTGCTCACGGCGTGGTCGAGATGAAAGCGGCGACGGAGCGGATTCGCGAGATTTTGCAGAACGTGGAGTGAGTTGGCGTGGCGGCGGAGACGGGAGCAGCGGAGGCGCAGCCGAAGCCTCCGGTGGATGTGCCAGTGATCGTGCTTTCCGGGCCCAGCGGGAGCGGAAAGTCAACGATCGTGGATCGGCTAGTTCGCGAATCCCCGGTGAAGCTGGTGAAAGTCATCTCGGCCACGACTCGGCCGCCGCGGCCCACCGAAAAAGACGGCGAAGATTACTACTTTTTGTCTCCGGAGGAGTTCGAGCGGCGGAGACAGGCCGGCGAATTCCTGGAATGCGCGGAGGTTCATGGGTCGGGCTACTGGTATGGCACCTTGCTGTCGGAACTACGGCGGGCGGCCGAGCAGGGAGGTTGGGCGCTGCCGGAGATCGACGTGCAGGGGGCCCTGCGGGTGATGGAGGTGTATCCCGACGCGCTGACGATCTTTTTGAAAACGCCGTCCGAGGAAGAATACGAAAGGCGGTTGCGCAAGCGGGGGACGGAGTCGGATGAGGCCATTCAGCGACGCTTGCAAACCGCGCGGAACGAACTACAGTACGCCCATCGCTACCGCTATCAAGTGATCAACGACGACCTGGACCGCGCCGTCCGGGAGATCGTGGATATCATCAGCCAGTGGGAGGAAAAGGCGCATGCTTGAGGAATTCAAAGAGGATGAAATCGTGCGGAAAGTCGGCGGACGGTTCAAGCTCTCCACGCTGATCCAAAAGCGAATGGTGGCTTTGAACCGGAACGCTCAGCCGCTCGTGGACGCGCCCACGAAAAATTTGCTGGAAATCGTGGTCCGCGAGATCATGGAGGGCAAAATCTACCTGGACACATCGGGCAACCTGGCTGTTGCGTCCGACGGAAGCCCGAAAGAGGCGGACGAATTCGACGACGGCGGCCCGACGGCCATCGATGTGTGATCAAAGTGCGACAAGCCTGCCCATCGGCTCGCGCCCCCGGCTGCATCGCAGCAATGCACGACCATGCAAGACCGCGAGATATTGATTGGAGTCTGCGGCGGCATCGCCGCCTACAAGGTCGCCGACCTGACCAGCAAGCTGGTGCAGGCCGGGGCGAGGGTGTCGGTCGTGTTGACCCGCGCTGCCGAGCATTTCATTGGCCGAACAACGTTCGAAGCTCTCACCGGGCGGCCGGTTTGCACGGACATGTTTGCGCCGCGCGAACACTTCCGGGGCGAACACATCGGCCTGGCCCAGCGGGCCGACCTGTACCTGATCGCTCCAGCCACAGCCAACGTCCTGGCGAAGTTAGCTCATGGTTTGGCCGATGATTTAGTCAGCACGCTGGCTCTTTCCGTCACTGCGCCGATCGTGGTAGCACCGGCCATGAACGCCGAAATGTGGAAGAAGCCCGTCGTCCAGCGGAACATCGCTCAATTACGCGACGACGGCATCCACATCATCGAACCCGGAACCGGCTGGTTGAGCTGCGGGCAGGTGGGAGCCGGCCGAATGGCCGAACCAGAAGAGATTCTCGAAACAGTCCGCCGGCTCCTTAGTCAGAATACCTGACGCGACTGACGGGCGGTGCGCCCGGATCGACGGAGACGGTCGCGCGCGGACTTTGTTGGTGCGACAGGCCACGAAGCATGTCGCCACATTGAGGTCGAATTGACAGTGCGAATCCTGATTACAGCGGGCCCGACGCGGGAGTACCTGGACGACGTCCGATACATTTCGAACGCCAGCAGCGGACGGATGGGCTACGCGCTGGCTCAAGCGGCGCTCGACGCTGGCCACGAAGTCATTCTGGTAAGCGGGCCGGTGTCGCTGGAGCCGCCGCCGGGAGCGACGGTCTGTCGCGTGGAGACCACCGAGCAGATGCGAGCCGCTTGTCTGAAATGGTTTCCGCAATGCGACGGCGTGATTGCGGCCGCCGCCGTCTGCGACTACAAGCCACGGGAACGGATCGCCGGCAAGATCTCGAAAACGGGCGGCCCCATCTCGATCGAAATGATTGAAACGGATGACGTGCTGGCCGAGTTGGGCAACAGCAAGGGACGCCGTTGGGTCGTGGGATTTGCTCTGGAAGCTGCGAACCCCCGCGAGAACGCGCTGCAAAAACTGCGAGCCAAAAACTGCGACCTGGTTGTTCTGAATGGCCCGGAAGCGATCGGCAGCGAAGAAAACTGCGTTGAATTGATCGATTCCAGCGGACATCCGCTCGCTCGATGGGAAGGCTCAAAACGGTCGATCGCCCGCCGTCTGATCGAATGGATCGACGGCCACTTCACGCCGCAAGTGAATTCGGGCCGGTGATCTTTGAGTCGCATCGAGCCGATAAGCGTTCCAGGTCGGAGCCGGTCGGAAGCGTGGTCCGAAAGGACGCCTCGGCAGGCCTGCCTAGCTTTCCGCGACTCAAATGTGTCCCGTCCCGTCGAACTCCATGGTCTCAAACGATGATTCTCCGCAAACCAACTTTGCGATCGCTGGTGGGGGAACTGGGCTTCCCGGTGTGACTCGTTGGCAGAGTCGCACGCCCCTGGTGCTACCAATTGAGTCTCGTCGCTCCCCCTTGCGGACCGACGGAGGCTGGCGTGGGCGGCCGGATGAGTGAGCTCGAACCGGGCGATCCAGCATCTGCTGGACCAACGGAACACCGCTGGCCGCGATCACCCCGAGACACCAACCTCCTCTTCGGCCTCTCCTTTCCTCGGACCGTCCGCGACCTCGAAGCAAGTCCTGGCCAAAGTTTTCGCTGAATCAGACGCTTGAAGCTGCGTCGCCGACGCAGCGGCATTGACGACTGGGCAACGCTGCTTGCCAACTTGGGAACAGCGGACGGTTCCGGATGCTGCGTTTGGGCGGGGCAGCGCCGTTTATAGGTCGGCGGCGACGTTTCGTAAGTATTGCACGGCCCGAGCGGCGTCGCCGGCTCGGTCCTCGCCGCTGGTCCGGACCACCGTCAGCCAGCCTCCGTAGCTGGCCTCTTCCAAGAGCGCCAGCAGCTCGTCCCAAGCGACGTCGCCGCGACCGACCGGGACCTCGCGCACCGCACCGTCCAGGTCTCGGACTGCGTCTCGTACTTGCACATGGACGATCTGCTCGTGCAGCGTCCGGAACGCTTCCCCCGGAGCCTGTCGGGCGGCGACGAAGACTGTGGGATCGAAGTCCAGGCCGATCGGACCGTCTTTCACGTGAGAAAGCACTTGAGCCAGCCGATCCGGCTCCTCGCTGGCCGGAAGGACGGCCAAGACCGCTCCCACCCGGTTTCCGAAGCGAGCCAGATCGTTCAACACTTCGATCAGCAGGGTGGACGGGCCGCTGTCGGTCGGATCGGGAAGCGCGCCCATGCGAACCGTCACAACGCCCGATTTCAAATCGTAGGCCAACTGCATGGCGTCGCGGATCAGTTCCAGCCGCTGCTCCAAAAAGGCTTCATCCGACAAAGCTCGCCGCGTCGGCACGTGCACCGAAGCCACCGCTAGGTTTAGATCGCGGAGTTGCTTGACGAGCTGTCGGCGGCCAGTCTGCGACAATTCGGCGGGCGGGACCTCGCTGCGGACATCCAGTTGGACTCCGCTGGCGCCGGTTTGAGCCACCGTCAGCAGGGCCTGCCGCAACGGCTTGTCCAAGATTCGTGTTGCCACCGCGATCTTCAACCGAGGCATGATCGGATTTTACACTCCTTATTCTGTACTGAACGCCGCACTTCAGCCAGAAGTTTCGCCTTCCCGGGGCGACTGCGGATCAGCAGGCGTTTCGTGCTCCAACAAGGCGGGCTGATCGCTGACCGAGGGGCCGTGGCCCCAGGTACGTTCAAACCGCACAATTGTCACAACCGACGCAACCCTTTGGGCGACTCAGATGGTCGAGCCAGTCGGCTGGGTACGCCGATCGAAACAGATAAGGAGCCGAACCGCCTCCGGCGCCGAGTGTGCGCGCCGACGGTTGGCAGTCGCCGTCGTGTCGTCAAGAACGTTAGCCGCGGGTCTTGCCCTTGGGATCGCTGCGGACACGCGCTTTTAGAGCCACGTTGCGGTCAGCCGTGCGCACCTGAGGCACCCGCACCGCTTTGGATGCAAAGCGGCGGAGGACTGCCGCGATCCAAGAGTTTCCCCGCGAAATCGCGAATGTTGTTCGCGTTTTCCCAATAAGAGTCTAGCCAAGTTATGATAGTCACCGTCGCCGGCCTCTTCTACTTACT
>JAADHY010000528.1:1375-3718 GCA_013151585.1 Planctomycetota bacterium | reverse complement strand
TGGAAGCCGACACCGGACGCTTGAAGTGGCAAGTCGGCGGTCGCCGCGGTGATCACCAATTGCCGCTGGCAGGGCTGTTCTTCCTGGCGGCGCCGGTGGCGCATAACGGCCGGCTGTATTGCCTGGCTCATGACAGCGGGGAGACACTGCTGATCGTGCTCCGCGCGGCTGACGGCTCCTTGCTTTGGTCCATGTCGTTGGACGACCTGGATCAGCGGCCCTTGCCGAACTTGCGATGGATGTACACAGGCAATGCCCCTTCGTTGGCCGGAGGGGTTTTGATCTGTCCGGTCAGCACGGGAGGGGTCATCGGGGTCGACCTGGACCGGCGGCGGCCGCTTTGGGTTTACCGGTATCGCCGACCGCAGACTTACATGCCGAGCCATCCGCGCGCCTTGATGATGCAGGCGCTGCAGCAAAGTCGCTTTATGGAAGAAATGTCGGGCGTCCGAGACCGATGGACCGCCACGGCACCGATCATCGCTGGGGGACGGGCGATTCTTACCCCGGCCGACTCTGAAGAACTTCATTGCTTGCGGCTGAGCGACGGCAGTCGGGTTTGGTCGCGACCTCGGAACGAGGGATTGTTTGTCGCGACGGTGGCAGCGGGGAAAGTTGTGGTCGTCGGTCGGAACCAGATCACGGCATGGCGACTGGAGGACGGACAGCCGGCGTGGAAGCCTGTTCCGATTCCGTTTCCGGCCGGACAAGGAGTGTGCTGCGGCTCCCGTTACCACCTGCCGCTGTCGACGTCGGAAATCCTGAAGATCGACTTGGAGGACGGGCGTGTTCTGGCTCGATCTCCTGTGCCTTCCTCGCCCGCCTTGGGAAACCTCGCTGCCGCTGACGGCGCGGTCGTGTCGCAAACGTTCGACTCTATTTTGGCCTTTGCCCCCTTGACCGAACGGCAACGCTGGTATCAACAGCGGCTGGCCGCAGACCCTGATGACGTCGACGCGCTGGTGGCGCGAGGTGAACTTCGGGTTCATTTGGGCCAAATCGAGTCCGGGATGGCGGACATCCGCCGCTCACTGAAACAGAAACCGACCGAACGGGCGAAAACGCTGTTGCTGACCCGCCTGTTCGATGACCTCCGAAGGGACTTCGAAAAAAACCGCGACGCCGTCTCCGAAATCGAGCCGCTCATCCGCACCGCCGAGCAGCGCACAAAGTTTCTATGCTTGCAGGCGGAAGGCGCTCGCCAAATGGGCCGCTTCCTTGAAGCGTTCCAGACTTATCTGAAACTGGCGGGACGTGACGACGTGACGCCGACTATTGCCAGCCAAGACGGTCGGCTGATCACGCGCCGAGAGCGATGGGTGAGGGCTCGCATTCTGTCGTTGTATGAGGCGGCCCCGGCGGTGGACCGTCAGGCAATCGACTCGCAAATCACCGCCCGCTTGCAGACCATCGCGCCGGCGGACCGGGCCGGACTGCGTCAGTTCATTGAGCTGTTTGACGGCCATCCGGCCGCCGATGTGGCTCGGCGAAAACTGGTGGAACGGCTGCTTGCCGAAAAGAACGACACGTTGGAATTGGAGCGGAATCTGCTTCGGCTCGCCCGCTCCCCGGATTCCGGACACGCGGCTTTCGCTTGCGCCCGGCTGGCCGAATTCTATTTGCGAGCGGGCAAAGCCGAAGCCGCCGCACGTTTCGTTGACCGACTGACGGGGCCACTGGCTCAAGCCCTCCTCGAGCCGAACCAGACTGCAGCCGACTGGGTTCAGAAATGGCGGTCGGATCCCGCCGTCGCCCATGCTTTGACTCAACGACCGGTATGGCCGGCTCGAACCTTGCGCGCTGAACAAGTCCGAGCCGGGAACCGCATCGAAAGGGCGATGCGCATCGCGCTGACCCGTCGCGTCGATTCCCTGTTCGAGCGATGGTCGCTGAGCTGGCACTCTCAGTCGCAAACGCTGATGGCCCGCGATGGATTGGGCCGAGTCCGCTGGGGCGCTCGGCTCTCGGAAGGCTCGTTCTCCATCCCGTACACGGGAGGCTACTTCGCGGCCGGCTTCGGTCACGTGTTGCTTTTGGCCCTGGGCGATCGGTTCGTCGTCTTGGACACACTCGCCGCCACCTCGCCTTCCGAACAGCCCGATGACGACAGCGCCACGCGACCGCCTCGAATGCTTTGGGGACGGATGTTGCTGGAAGTGCCAACAGGGCGAATGGCGGGGCGTTTCATCCGTGGCCAGCCAGTCATTCGACCGGGCGGAGGGCACCGCATCCTCCTGACCGACGCGCTCGGAAGAGAAGTGGGGACCGTCGCCGCAATCACGCCCGATCTGCTCTGCTATCAAACGGGCAGCACCCTCTATGCGGCCGATTTACTGACGGGAC
>JAADHY010000528.1:0-1368 GCA_013151585.1 Planctomycetota bacterium | reverse complement strand
GTCACGAAAAAACATTCCTCGCGGCTGCGAGATATTCGGAGACGAGCAGCAAGTCGTGCTCGTTGCGCCCAGAACCAGTCAGGTGATCTTTCTCCGCACGACCGACGGAAGCCTGATTGCCCAGAAGCCTTACCCCGGGACCCGTCTGCGCCTCGGTACCGTCGGACACTACCTGCTGACCTGGCAACTGGAAAACGAACGACGCCGATTGTCGAAGTACGATCTGCTCGAAGACACAGCCGTGTGGCAACGGGATTTCACCGGCAGCGCGCTGATTGCCACCGTGGGCGATGACGAGCTGGCTGTGGTCGAGCCGAGTGGCCGCCTGACGATTTTGCGGTGCGAGGACGGCTCGACTGTCCTGCGAGGCTCGATCCCTGAAGTGCGCGGAGCGACGCAGGCCTTCGTGATTCGGTCCGCCGACCGGTATATCCTTGTCACGACCGCGCTCGATAACTCCTCGCCGGTGCAAGTGGGCGGTTTGCCTTACTTGACGCACCAAGCGGTGGTCAACGGACGCGTGGACGGTTTTTCCCGGCGGAATGGGAAGCATCTTTGGTCCGTCCCGCTCAAACAAACAACCGTAGACCTGGAACAGCCGCGCGATGTGCCGGTGCTGGTCTTCGCTTGTCGTTGCCTGACGCTGCCGGCTCAGCCGAATCCTCGCGGCCTGCCTCCTACCGTCCCGCCGAAGTATTCTCTGCTGATCCTGGACACACGGAACGGAACTGTTATCTTCCGGGATGACGATCACGTGCCCATCAACGGATACCGGGTTGAAGCAGACGAAGACCGGCAGACGATCCGCGTGGTGACAGACCGTACGACTGTTACTCTGCGTTTCACGAGCGATCCGCTCCCCATGGCGTCCGGCCGGTGAGGGGATTGTTCGTCACCGATGGTGGCCGCATCGCCCACGGCGTTGCGCTGTGTCTCAACCGGAGAACGGTTATCCGAAGATAGGCCTCGGTCGCCAGCGCCCATCAGCTTACGAGGTGGATAAGGGAACGCCGGAGAATCACGTGCTGGTTTTTTGGGATCGACATTCCTGTCCGTTGCCTTCTTGGCGGGCGGGAAAGCCCATCCTGCATCCCGAGCCGCCCAACTGATTCTCTGACGGTTCCTGAGCGGATGGGGGCCTGCGACGGGGAGGATCGGCAACCCAGGCATAGCAACAGGAGGATCGACTGTGACTGCGAAGAACCTTTCCGATAATCCTGCAGAGCTGGCAGGGCTGATCGACTACCAAGACGGAGCGATCGTCAGCCACACGCTGGTGAAGAACGCTGCGGGAACTGTGACATTGTTCGCCTTCGCTCGTGGCGAAGAGCTGAGCGAGCATACGGCTCCGTACGATGCGCTCATCTA
>JAADHY010000171.1 GCA_013151585.1 Planctomycetota bacterium | reverse complement strand
TGGCACGGGCTGGGATAATCAAGCGGTTGTCGAGCAGCGGATTTCCGTACTGGAATGCCCATCTGATCCGCAGGCTGGGGAACGATCGAATGCGGGGGGAACGTGGTACCCTCGGCGGAATCAGCCTCGATCAAGTTACCTTCTGGCTGCCGGAAACGGCACCGATTATTCGCGCAACTATGGACGCTATTCGAGCGCCTACTATCAGGGAATGTTTGGGAACAACGGATCCGCCCGCATCCGCGACATCACGGATGGGACGTCCAGCACTGCCGCCGTGGGCGAGTCGTGGGGTGGTCGGCATAAGTGCAGCTCGCACTACGGTCCCTGGGGATTGTCGGGGGTCCACACGAGCGTCCACGGACGCGTCGAGGGAGACACTCGGAATCCGAATCATCCCTGCTGGACGACGCCGGGAAGCTGCGGGTGGCCGGCCGGCACAGCATGGAACCGCTGGGCGATTAACGCTCAGTGGCCTCAAGGCTGGTGCCGCAATGCGGCCAACCGGGAGAACATCTCCAAGGCTTATGCCTGGCAGTTCAACAGCGGGCACGCGGGCGGCGCGCAGTTCTTGTTCGCCGATGGGTCGGTTCACTTTCTCAACGAGAGTATCGACTACTTTACTTTCGTGCTGCTGAATTACATCCATGACGGACGCGTCGCAAATCTGTGATGGGTTTGTCGGGAAAAAGGCACCGCGGGGTCGGCTGGACTCAGGTTGACCCCGCGGTGTGAAAACTGCACTGAGGGGCAGCGCGGCAGAAGTTCAATCGGGAACAGTCCGCTTCGGAGGTGCCGGGATCGGGCAAGCGGGCTGCGCGGGGCGTTTGACCGTTACGGCGCAGCGATTCTCGGTCGCGTTGTCCCCGGAGAGAGGTGCGTAACCGCGTGTTCGTGACTCCAAAAATGGTGCCGGTTCGTTCCTGAACGCGAGGCAACGGGGCCAATACCACGAACGGCAATTTCTGGGGGTGGAAACAATGATTCACAAGATGGTTGCCTATGGAATGCTGGGGGCGTGCGTACTGCTTGCCGCGGGTTGCGGCGGCGGTGACGGGGCAGGCGGTCCCAAAACGGTGGATGTGTCCGGGACCGTTTTCATGGATGGGAAGCCGCTGGAGGGGGCTGATGTGCGCTTCATCGGCCCGGACGGCAAGTTCATCGGTTATGGCCGCACTGACGCGAGCGGCAAGTACACTCTTGTTCAAGGCGCGGTCCCCGGGACGAACAAAGTTTACATCTCGAAGATTGAAGAGAGCGAGACTGGGGGCGAGTTCAACTACGAGGAAGGCGTAGATCCGGGGCAGGCGGCCGCTGCGATGCAAGCGATGGCGGATCCGGAAGATGCGACGGACGCTGTGGACGTGGAAGCCCTCGGCCAGAAAGAGCTGATCCCGGACATTTATAGCGATCCGGCTAAGACGAAGCTCACCTTTCAAGTCCCTGAAGGGGGCACGGATAGCGCAAATTTCCAGCTCACAAGCAAATAAGTGAGCGGTGTCGAGTCACGGACATCTGGCCTTTGTCCTCGATCGACAGCGTAAGCCGACCGCCCCTTCTGGCGAGGGAGCTGAGGCGGCGGGAAAAACGGCTGACTTTCGCGCGGTTGCGGCCGCGGCGCATTGATCGTCTCCCCTTTGTCCGTTGGGCACGACATTCCGCGTATGACAGCCGGCGGGTGCAGCGAAATCGGTTGCCCCGCTTTTTTCGTGGAACGGGCGGCTCTGACCATTCGCTTGGGAGGACATGCGTTTGTTTGTCATCGGTGAGTCGCCAGCCAGCCTTTGACTTGGGGACGGCCACCGCGACCAACTCTGGCCAAGAACGCGGGTCCGGCTGGTCCAACAGAAACCAGACTGAAAGCGAAAATGTCGAAATATGACCGAGTGACGACCGGGATTCCCGAGCTGGATGAAGTTCTCGGAGGGGGTCTGATTCCCGGAGCGTTGGCTGTGGTGTTGGGAGCGACCGGAGTCGGGAAGACGCATTTGGGATTGCAATTTGCGCATGCCGGGCGCCAGCAGGAGGGCGAGCCGGGGGTCATTTACGACATGACCACCCGAGGCGACTCGCAAAACCACGCCGACTACGCGCAGCGTCTCTTCGATTGGACGCTGCGGGAAGCTCCGAACGATGGACCAGTGCGTCCGGAGTCAGTCTGGAACCGGGAAGCGACGCGATTCGACTCCATCCACATCTTCCGGCGCAGTGGACGCCGGGTGACGAAGAGCGACATGGAAGAAGACGAATGGAAACACTGGAAGAGCGAACTGGCTCGGAAACTGCACCAGACCATCGTCTTCTTTTACGGCAACTTCATTCACGGCGTGAGGCGGTGCGTCATCGACGGCATCGAGCCGACCGACACGGCCGCCGACTCCTTTCAGCTCAGTCAGTTCGAGTACATCTATCACCAAATTCTGAGGAAGGAATCGGATTGGGTGGCCCGCGACCTGTTTCGAGCCGCTTTCCGTGAGAACGCTGAGCAGGTCTCTCGGTACAGGTACGATGCCAGCGAGATCGCCTGCCTGATGCTTTGCACCACTCACGAAGTGATGCTCGATGATCTGATCGCTAAGCCGCTGCAGAGCGGTGACGTGTTGGCCAATGCGAACACGGTGATCCTGATGGGAAAGGTGCGCCACGGGACGCGTTTGGGCCGCGCGTTGTACGTGGCCAAACATCGCGGTAGCCGGTGTGATGATCGGATCATTCCATTCGAGATCACGGAAGCCGGTTTGCGATTGCGCTTGGAGACGTAGACGACGGCGCGTTCCTGCGATACCTCGCAATCAGACAGAACGCGTCGGAAAGGATGCTTCGGGAACAAAACCGCAGGCTGCATTGCCGTCAGTCGCCAATGCTTACCCTTCTCTTAGTCCGACACAGTTTCCATGTGCGTCGTAAAGGATCTGATACGGCCGGCCGCCGCCGTCCAAACTGCGCCGCCCGGCTTCCAGGATGGCCGTGACCAGCAGCGTTTCGTCCACCGTGGCCAACCGACCGGCGAAGTCAGCGGGCGAGGCATCGCCGCTCCGAATGGCGGTCACGGCGTCCACGAAAGCCTCGATGCTGCGATAGCCGTAGCCCAGTTGCCCGGCGAAGTAGCCTTGCGCATCGGGCGTGTACTTCATGAAGAGCGGATTGAGCGATTGGAAGCCGCTCGCATCGTCGGCCTGCGAGTAGCCGCGGTGGGCCTGATCGACTTCCAGCTCGCCGCGATGCCCCATGTAAAAGAATCGCTGCTGCGAATGGACGTCGCTTTTCGGCGCGATCCACGATGCCGTGTACAGCGCCGTGGCCCGATTCCCGCTTGGCCGGTTTTCCCACTGACAGCAAACGGTGATCGTGTCTTCGGTATCCAGGCCCCTGGAAACGGCGAGCCCCGTCGCGGCCAGCCCCCAGACTTGCACCGGCCGGGCCATGTGGCCCAGTGCCCACACGGTAAAGTCGATGTGATGGGCGTTCAGGTAGTAACTGATATCGCTTGAGCGGCCCGCCCAATGGCGAAAAGTTTCCAGTTGCGACTTCGGCTGACTCATGTAGGACGCAAAATGGCTGAACTCGCCCAAGTCGCGGATGCGGTCCCGGGCATCCGTGTAGATCGGGTCCCAGCGTTTGTGGACTTCCATGGCGGCGAGCACGTTCTGTTCGCGGGCGGCCTGGGCGAGCCGGCGGTGCTCCTCAATTGTTTTCACGATCGGTTTCGCCACGAGGACGTGGCAACCGCGTCGGATGGCATCCAACGCGATTCGGAAATGCGTGTCGTCGGGGGTGAAGACTGTGACCAGGTCGCCGGGCCGCATCGTGTCCAGGGCCTGCCGGTAGGCCCCTGGGTCTCGCGGCACGTCATCCGAGGGAAAGCTTTCGAACTGGACGTCCATGTCCTTGTATCGCTCAGCAATCCACTGCTGGAAGTGCTGTCGGACTCCAGGAAATTTCTTGCCGTTGGTTCCGGCCAGGCTCAAGCGGCCGACTTTCCCTCGCCGCCGGAGATCGAAAAACGTCAAGGCGACCACTCCGGCGCTCTTGTCAGACGGGCTGGCTCGATCGTGCACATAGCCGGTCGTGTATTCCCCGGTGCCAATCATCAAGACGTTTGGCAGGTCCATCGCAGTGCTCCTGCGTGTTTGAGGCTCCGTGTGGCGACCAGCATGGCATCGTACGCCGCCGGCGTGATAGCCCCAAGGGTTAGGCTGAGAGGCCGTGGCTCCGGATGAACTGCAACCAACGAGCGTTGCCGCAAAGGCTTCTTCCCTTCTGGCGGGGAACGCGTCGGAAATGCCGGTCTACGGGGTCTACGGTGGCCGCCGGCGCGTCGGCTGCTTCGGCCGATTCCGAGCGGCCCGCGGACCGCGTTGGGGGTTACGCGGACGAAGAAAAAAACCGATGATCGCGACAACGACCAGGATGGGGAAGACTGTCCGCGGATACCGGGCCACCGCCAACACGGCCAGGATCAATCCCAACAACGTTTTCCAGGAGATGTTGGCGTAGGCGGCCTCACGGTGCCTCGAGGGCAGTGCAATCCAAAAGGCTCCCATCAGCAAACCGACACGCAAGAACGCAGCTCCCCAGAGCCGAGCCCGTGTGTCTATCGACTGCGAAAAGATCAGCAGCACACCGGCTGCCACAAGACAGCCCAGCGCGATCACACCCACGAGCGTCCGATTGACGCCGATTGTTTTCTGAGTCATGTCACCATTATGAAGGTTACAAGGGGCGAGGTTCAACGCCCGCGTGTTTCCACTTGAGGGAAGAAAATCGCTTGGGGAGTGTCGCGACCGACGGCCGAAGTTGTCAGAATGCGAAATTCGAGGTCAGGAGCCCGGCTTTCTTGAAGGCGCCGGGCCTCCTCCAGTCACGGAAATCGATCGATGACGGCACCGACCGTGAATTCGAAAACCCGACTTCTTTATCGAGACGCGATCCGCGCGATTCTGCTGGGCCTGTTCGTCAACTTGGCCTTGGGGCTGGCCAAGCTGACCGGCGGTTTGGTCGCGGGATCTTTCGCATTGCTTTCGGACGCTGTCAACTCTTTGGGCGACACGCTGACCTCGATCGTCGTCTGGTTCGCGCTCTGGTTCGCCCAGCGACCGCCCGATGCCGAACATCCCTACGGTCACACGCGCGCCGAGGCGATCGCAGCCTCGAATGTGGCTTTGGTGATCATACTGTCGGCGCTCGGCGTCGGCTGGAAAACGCTAACGCAGATCACCTCGCCCGTTCATCTCATCCCGCCCGATTGGACCCTGTGGCTCGCCGGCTCCAACGTGCTGATCAAAGAAGGACTGTATCAGTATAAGTTGCGAGTCGGTCGGCGCACCGGGTCGATGGCCGTCATCGCCAATGCCTGGGACCATCGGGCGGACGCTTTGTGTGCGCTGGTGGTCTTGATCGGCTTAGCGGTAGCCCGCTGGGGCGGTCCGGGTCTGGCTTGGGCGGACAAGGTGGCTGCACTGGTGGTTGTCAGCGCGATCGTCTGGTCAGGAGCTGCATTGTTTCGCTCGAGCACCAGCGAACTGATGGACGTGCAGGCCGAGCAGCCGATCCTGGACGAAATTCGGGAAGTGGCGGCGTCGATTCCGGAAATCGAGCATGTGGAGACGCTTTGGGTGCGCAAGTCGGGCTTGGAGTATTTCGTCGACATCCATATCGAGGTCGATGCGCATATGACCGTCGCTGAGGGCCACCGCATCGGCCATGTGCTCAAAGATCGTCTGCTGAAACAGATTCCCATCCTGCGTGATGTGCTGGTGCATCTGGAGCCGCACCCTCCTGAGAACGGCTGCCCACTAAGCTCCGGCGACGGCTGAGAGCAGCCGTTTCCGAGGCGAAGGGCGTCGCCCCAATGCCTCGCGGCAGCGGGAGCCGCGTGGCCGCGGCGAGGCTTCGTGGGCAACGCCGCCCGCGTCGGCCAGACAGCAGTGCCACAGGAATCACGCGGCTGTGGGCATTGGCCCCTCCGTACGAAACCTCTCGTGGTCATCTTTCGATCGGAAAAGGAAGGCCCAACTGGGCCCGGGGCTGACTTGCCGATGCTGGCTGCGCCAGCCGCGCGAGAAGGCGGCGGGGCTCTCCTCGGAACCGGTTACGCCGAGACAAAGAGTGCTGAATCGGTGCCACCAGCAGACGTCGCGACCCCGCGAGGAACGGTTTGCCGGGTTCTCGTCGGGAGCGGACCGCTCAATACGAGGACTTTCAGAGTTTCGTTGTTTTCGCGGAGGCCGGCCAGGGCCAGTGAATTACGAGCGTGAAGTAGTGGGTTACCGCACGTGTTCAACTGATGGAAATCCGCCATCGCTCTATACTCGATTGACTACAAGTTTCGTCGATGGTAGGATCGTCACCACAGTCCTCAGCCAACCTCGACGGACGGTCTCAGCAACCGCAGGTTTGTATCACCAGACGCTAAGTGAGGAGAACGACAATGGCAGGAGTGAAGCGATTGGGGCTCGTGTTTGGGGCAATCGGCGTGGTCGCATTGGTCGCGTTGATCGCATGGAAGACGCAGCCACTCAGCGCCATGCAGCCAAAAGTGGAAGAAGTCGAGGAGCCGGCTCCACCCGAAGGGCAGACGTACATCGGGGCGAAAAAGTGCGCCGCGTGTCACTTCGAGCAGTACATGACCTGGAAAAAAGACAAACACTCCAAAGCCTTTGATCTGCTGACCGACGCTTACGCCGAGAATGCTGAATGTCTCGGATGCCACACTACGGGTTACGGTCAGGCGACCGGTTACAAAAGCGCGGCCGACAAACAACTGGCTGGGGTCACCTGCGAAGCTTGCCACGGGCCGGGGAGCAAGCACGCCGAGGTCTGCGAGCAGTTCGCAAAGAAAAAGCTCTCGGAAGAGGAAGAAAAGGTCGCCCGCGATTCGATCTGGAAGATGGTACCGCATAACGTGTGCGTGCATTGCCACATCACGAAGGGACACCACAAGAGCAAGACCCCGAAAGAGCTGAGGAAGAAGTAAGAAATCGCAAGAGTTTTCCAGAGGGAGCGTTGTGTGTCGTCCCTTTGGGGGAAGCACCAGTCGCTCCGTCCGAAACCTTGAACGCTCCGATCGGCGATCCGTCGGAAAGGAGCGGCTGCCGGTCCGTGGACTGACCGAAGTGAAATCGAAAAGGGGCTCAGCCGATTCTGTTGCGGGCTATTCCAAGGCGAGCGTACTCGTCCGATTGGTTCGTTGTCGGCGAGTCCCTTTTTTCTGTCTCCCTTTTCCCCGATCGACTTTAGCCGTCCGGAAAGTCGATTCGTTTGGGAACCTGTAGGCTGCTCATTGGGACTCAGCGTGGCGCAGACGCAGTGAGCCCGAAAGGCCGCATCGTGTCGCCGGTCGGCAGCGCCGCTGGTGGGATGGTGTGGTCTGCCGAGAGACAGACATTCCGAGAGCTCGAGTCGGAGGCCAACAGGCATTCGTTCAGCGCCTTCCGCAGGGCTTTTCGCCCGCGGAAACACACGGCTTCTGAGAGATCAAGCCGGGCGACCTCCCCTATTTCCCGCCAAGGCGTTTTTTGAGGGAAAACATTGGAATGGTGACCCGATTTCTGAAGATAGTCGTCCTCGCGGGAACGATCGCCGCAGCTTCAAGCCTGCCGGCACAACCGCCTCAGGGTTCTCACCTCGATCCCGACGAGAACCTATGCGCCACTTGCCATGGGGAAGCCGACCTGTGGGACGAAGACAAACGCCGTCTTTATATCTCTCCAGAGAGCTTGGCACGCGATGTGCATTTCTTGAAAGGCGTCAACTGCCACGACTGCCACGGAGGGAATCCGACCAGTTTTGACGTGCCCGAGGCTCATTCGACCGAGGTGACGGAAGAAAGCGCCGAGTGGCGGCCTTTTCAAAGCCCCTTGGAGAACGTTTGGGACTCTTGCAAAAACTGCCACAAACACGAATGGCTCGGTCTGGTCAAGGGGGTGCATGCTCACGCCGGCCCGAAAGACGAGCGCGGACGCGGCACACCGCTGTCGTGCAGCAAGTGCCACGGAGAAAAAGCGCACGGATTGCTGCCCGTGGCCGACCCTGACTCACCGGTCTATCTCGAAAACCAGGTCGAGATGTGCAGCGAGTGCCACGAGGAACACCGACACTCGTACGAACGCTCGGTGCACGGCGAGGGGCTCATCCTTTCGGGCCTGGTCGTGACTGCCGTGTGTGCCGACTGCCACGGAGCGCACGGCATTTATTACGCGGCCGATCGTCGCTCGACACTGCACGGATCCAACGTGGCTTCCACCTGTGGCAAGTGCCATTACTTCATTGCGGATCGACTCGAAAAGAGCGTTCACGCCCAGACGCCGTCTGAGCCGAGACCTGCCGACTCCGACGAGAAGAAGCCGAAGCACAAACCGAGTTGCACGTCGTGCCACCAGGGTCACCATTTGCTTCACCCCGAGTCGCTCGCCTTTCAGGAGGAGCAAGCGAATCTGTGCGGCAACTGCCACGCGGACCTTTCTCAAGGTTACCGGGTCAGCTTGCACGGCCAATTGACCTCATTGGGGTACGAGCCGGCCGCAAATTGCTCGGACTGTCACGGTTCCCACGAGATTCTGCCGATCGACGATCCTCGTTCCCGTGTGGCGTCCGGGCCCAACCGGGTCCAAACGTGCCGAAAATGCCATCAGAACGCGGTGCCCAGTTTCTGCGATTTCGATCCGCACGCCAATCACAAGAACGTGCGGCGGTATCCGGAGCTCCATGCGGCTTACCAGGCAATGAACTCCGTGATGAACTGGGTTTTTGGGCTCTTTGCGGTTCACGCCTTCTTCTGGTTCGCGCGTTCGTTGGTCCACGCATTGAAACACGGGCGGCATCGCACGCTCGGATCAGAGGGGTACGCCTTGGTCCGTTTCAATCCGTCGCAGCGATTCCTCTATTTGTTGATGCTCGTCTCGTGCCTTGGGTTGATCTTCACCGGCATGCCGCTCAAGCACAGTTACCGCCCTTGGGCACAGAAACTTTCGACGAACTTGGGCGGGTTTGAATCAACGAGCATCTGGCATCACTTTTTCGGCGCCACGTTGGTTTTCGTCTGCATCAGCTACGCGGTCCGCGGAGTGGCCAGCGTTTATCGCGCGCGAGCTCACGGGGCAAGCTGGAGCCAAGTTCTGTTCGGTCCCGATTCGTTGCTGCCCAATCGACGGGACGTTCGCGATCTGCTCGGAATGCTTCGCTGGTTTGTCGGATTGGGACCGAAGCCAGGATTCGAGCGATGGACATACTGGGAAAAGATCGATTTTTGGGCGGCGGCGATCGCGGCCACCGTTATCGGCGGTAGCGGTTTGGCGTTGTGGTACCCGAATGTCTTTTGTCGACTCTTGCCGGGGTCCGCTCTGAACCTGGCGAAGCTCATCCACGCAGAAGTAGCCCTGTACGCGGTCAGCGTGCTGTTTTTCATCCACTTTTTCAACATGCACTTTCGGCCCGAGAAGTTCCCGATGGACTTGTCGGTCCTGACGGGGCTGGTCAGCGAAGAGCATTTGCGCAAGGCGCGTCCCGACTATATCAGGCGGTTGGAGCGGGAAGGTCGGCTCGAAGAGATGCGTCGTTCGGTGCCGCCTCGCGGGCGACTTCGGCTCGCTTTGTTTGCGGGAGCCATGGTTTTTTCGGTGGGCCTGTTGTTGCTCGCGACATTGATCTTCGTGAGCCTGGGAGAATAAGACGATGAACCGAGAGGAGTTCGACGCGTCAAGGCCTTCGTCGGATGGTGCCGAGGCGAACGGTGCTGAACCGCAAAGTTCGCAGCCGCCCGCTCGCCCCATCGACGTGTTGCGACAGCGGATGGAATGGCTAGCGCTGCGAGCCATCGCCCTTCTGGGATCGCTCTTGCTGCTAGCCGGCATCCTGGTGGCTGGAGCTGGTTGGTACACGTCGCGGCCGGACTTCTGTCGGTCGTGCCATAATATGGAGCCCTACTACAAATCTTGGAAAGAGTCTTCGCATCGGGATGTCTCTTGCATCAAGTGCCACTTTCCGCCCGGGTTCGGAGAAAAGGTCCGCGGCAAGATGCTCGGACTGGTGCAGTTGGCAAAATACGTGACCGAGACCGGTGGACCGCGGCCAGCGGCCGAGATTCCGGATGCCAGTTGCCTCCGTTCTGGTTGCCACGAGACGCGTCTGTTGTCTGGGCGCGTCGACTTCCACGGAGTCCCCTTCGACCACCGGGACCATCTGGCCGAGTTGCGACGGGGCAAGAAGCTGCGGTGCACGAGTTGCCATAGTCAGATCGTGCAAGGATCGCACATGACCGTTACGACGAGCACCTGCTTCCTTTGCCATTTTAAGGACGGCGTTTTCAACGAGGGGCTCGGAGCATGCACCCGCTGCCATCAAATCCCGCAAGAAGAGTTCGACATGGGCGGCGGCGTCACATTCCAACATGACGTGGCCTACGAACGCGGAGTGGATTGCATCAACTGCCACGACCGGGAAATCCGCGGGAATGGCGAGGTGCCGCACGAACGGTGCACCGTCTGCCACAACCGCGAGGATGACTTGGCCCGTATCGACGATCACGTGTTTTTGCACCAGAAACACGTGACCGAACACAAAGTTGACTGCCTGGAATGCCACCTCGAAATCAAACACTCGCTGGATCCGCACAAGATTGAGCACGCGGCGTCCGATTGTCAGTCCTGCCACCCCGACCATCATCGCGAGCAGGTCTGGATGCTCGAAGGTGTCGGCGCGAAGTCACTCGAAACGACCGTGGGTGGCATGGGCGCGGTCCGCATCACCTGTCCTGCCTGCCACCGCGTCAAAGAAACGTCTCCCACGGGCACCGTTCTTTGGAAAGCGTCGCTTGAGGCTTGTGCGAGCTGCCACAGCGAAAGGGACACCGAAAAATTCCGACCTTACTACGACCAACTGCAGGCAGCTCTCGGTCAAATGGAATCCAGCCTCGCTGACATCCGCAAGGCCCTGGAAACCGGAAAGCTTCCTGCCGAGCGATCGGCTTCGCTCGCCTCCCAGATCAAAGACCTGGAATACGACATCAGTTTCCTGAAAAAGGGAAACGTGATTCATAACATCCACTACGGGACAGAATTGAGTCGGGCCATCGTGCGACGCTTGACCGCGCTTTGCCACGAGCTGAAGATTCCTGAACCTAAAGTCACCTTGCCCACAACCGAAAAGAAGACGGACTAGTGCTTTGTCGGAGCAGACAGTTGAGGGGATTGCGTTTCGTTGTGGTGCGGCCGTTTCGGCCGCTCCTGGCAGGCGAGACGCCTGCGCCACAACGTCTCGTGCTCCCTATTTCCCGAGTTGACAAAGCACTAAACGGGCACGGGCGACTCGCCCGGTATCGGCCATTTCGTCATCCTTGGGAAGACACCATGCCTTTATCGCAAACCCGAGAAATGAAGATGAGCACCGCTCGCCCGAGCTGGACCGGTAGAAGGTCTGGTCAGTCGAGTCCAGTCGAGACGCGACTGGCCGATCAGCCAGCCCAGCCGCCTAGCTTTCTGCGGGATCGACGGGCGAGGCCGGCGAGGGTTAGGGCGTCTGGACTGCGAGTCGGCACGCTGCATGCCGGTTTGCTTTCCGGGACCAGCATTGTTCCCAATGGGACGTCCGTTCGTGGTAACCGCACCATGACGCCGGATTCCGCGGGCCGGTCCGACCTGTCGGGCAAAGCCCTTGCGGCCGCTGGTTTTCGCACAGCGATGATTGCCACCCTGCTAGCTTCGTTGTTGCTTCTCAGCTCCGACCGTCTGTCGGCCCAGCCACCGAAGGGTTCCCAACTTCCGCTCGACGAAAACAACTGCGCCACCTGTCACGGCGAAGAAGACCTTTGGACCGACGAAAAGGCCCGGCTTTTCGTTTCCACGGAGGCGTTGGCGGAAGATGTTCACTTCCGCAAGGGCGTGAACTGTCACGACTGTCACGGCGGCGATCCGAGCAGTTTCGACGTTCCGGAAGCCCACTCCACCACTGTCGAGGCGGACTCAAAGGTCCGACCGTTTCAGCACCCGCTTGAGAAGATTTGGGAGGCTTGCGGCAAGTGCCACAAGGAGGAGGCGGAGGGCCTTCGGGCCAGCGCTCACGCAAAAGCAAAGGTGGCCACCGAAAACGGACGCATTGACTGCCGAACGTGTCACGGCCACAAAGCGCACGGGCTGTTGCCTGTCAAAGATGCACGCTCGCCCGTGTTCGCCGACCGTCAGGTGGAACGGTGCGGGCATTGTCATGAAAAGGCACGCGATGATTATCGGGCCAGTGTCCACGGCTATGGACTGACCGCAGCCGGCCTAGTCGTGACGGCCGTTTGTGCGGATTGTCACGGAGCTCACGCCGTTTTCCCCGCCAAGGATGAGCGATCGATGGTGCATGGGGCGAACGTCACCAGGACGTGTGCGAAGTGCCATCGGTTCATCGCAGAACGATTGCAAAAAAGTGTCCACGGTCCACAAGAAAAAGGAAAGTCCCCCCCACAGGGGAAGCCAGAAAAAAGCGGTCAACCGGAGCGTCGTCCTATCTGCACGGACTGCCATCAAGGGCATGACTTGCCTCATCCCGCTTCCGAAGCTTTCCGGCTTCGTCTGCCCGGTCGTTGTGGCGATTGCCATGAGGAAGCGTCTGCAACCTACACGCTCAGTTTGCATGGTGCCTTGACCGAACTGGGCTACGGCCCGGCAGCGAAATGCTCCGACTGCCACGGAGACCATGACATTCTGCCGATCAGCGATGCGGGATCGCGGTTGGCCCCCGGTCCGAACCGGCTCCAGACGTGCCGCAAATGTCATCCGAACGCGGTCGAAAACTTCTGTGATTTCGATCCGCATGCGGACCATCTCGATGCAGAAACGTATCCTGTTTTGCACGCCGTGTACCTGTTCATGGAACTGCTGATCTACTCGGTCTTCGCATTCTTTGGAGTGCACGTGCTGCTTTGGTTCGTCCGCTCGCTGGCGCACGTGGTTCGACACGGCCGTCCGAAAAGACTTCAGCCGGGGGCGACCGCCTACTTGCGTTTCGAACCGATTCATCGAGTCATGCACGTGATCGTGATCGTATCTTTCCTGGGGCTTGCTCTTACCGGCCTGCCCTTGAAGTACAGCAGTCAACCTTGGGCGCAAGAACTCGCTCGGTCACTGGGCGGTTTCGGCTCTTGCAGCGTGTGGCATCACATTTTCGGCGTAGTCACGATCGGCTATTTCGTCTCGCACCTCATTTGGGCTATCAACAAGCTCATCACTTGCTGGAGGCAAGGGACTCCGTTGAAAACGCTTTTGCTCGGTCCGGACTCCCCGGTTCCCAATGTACGCGACTTTACCGATTTGTACCGGACGATCCGCTGGTTTCTGGGTTTGGGGCCGAAACCCGGCTTCGACCGGTGGAGCTATTGGGAGAAATTCGATTATTGGGCGGTCTTTTGGGGGGTGGCCATCATGGGTTCCACCGGGCTGATCCTGTGGTATCCGAATTTCTTCTGTCAGTTCCTGCCGGGTATCTCGCTGAACGTCGCCAAAATCGTGCACTCAGAGGAAGCTCTTTTGGCCACGAGCTTCATCTTTGCGATCCACTTCTTCAACAGCCACCTGCGGCCGGAGAAGTTTCCGATCGACATGGTCGTGCTGACGGGGCTCGTCAGTGAAGAGGAATTGGAAGAAGAGCGGCCTGACTTTGTTCGGCGCATGCGCGAAGCGGGCAAGCTCGAGGCGCTCAAGACGACCGTCCCGAAACGCTCGACGCTGTTCTGGATCGCCCTTGGCGGCTTCGCGGCGCTAGCAGTCGGTCTGGCCCTGCTGATCGGCATCATCGCGGCCATCATCCGATTTTGACT
>JAADHY010000507.1:624-5050 GCA_013151585.1 Planctomycetota bacterium | reverse complement strand
CTTAAAGCCGTGTGGCGGTCCAGGGCAACTGGATCGCAAAGACGACGAGCGAGACAACTGCCCTGGGCAGCCACGCGGCTTGTGATCTCTCGCTCGGGAATTTAGTTGCGTGGTGAAAAGTCCGATGGCCGCCCGAGATGCTTGAACATTTTGGGCCAAGGTCCAGCAAGCAGCGGGCGCGATGTGTGAGACGTTACGGCTGAGAATGCTATCCTTCGCTTGACTTGACGGTCTCGGTACTGCGACCGGGCATGAAGTGCAAAGCGAAAGGTTTGCTTTGGCGCGTATGCGTATTGGCCGAGCCGACGGCGCGGGTTTCTTTGTCCGGCATAACGTGCAGTTTGCCGCGATTTCGGATTCTCGGTGATTGTGAGAGAAAGCCTTATCACCTTCACCGGTTTCTGGAATCCGACCGGACAGCCTGGTCGATGCGGGCTCGAGTCGCAGGGCGAGTGTTGGACGGGGCGGACGTTGTGGCGCTGGCGTTTGTCGTGGTACGGGCGTGAGACAGCGTGCGGAGATGACGGCGGGGCTGGAGCAGCGCGCGACGGTGCCCACGTGCCAATTTTGGCGAAACCGAAATCAAGTGCGGGCGTTACTTTCTTAAATCAATTGGTTTGCCACCAAGAACGGGAAATGAGGGGAGTAAAGCGATGAAGCGACGCAGCAGAGAAGTGCTTCTGACGTTAGCAATGGCCGGCGCGACGCTTGTCGTGCTCGGGTGCGCTGGACCAGAACAACCCAAAGGGCCCGAGACGGTTGACGTGTCCGGAACCGTTCTTCTCGACGGGAAGCCTCTGGCCGGGGCCGAAGTATATTTCATTTCTCCGGACGGGAAATTCGTCGGCTTCGGTGAGACAGGTTCGGATGGAAAATACACGCTGGTTCAGGGAGCTGTTCCGGGGAAAAACAAAGTCTACATTTCCAAAATCGAGATTGATGAGAGCGAGTTGAACCCTGAAGAGGGCATTGATCCTGAGCAAATGGCCGCGGCGGCCGAGGCGGGAGGAGGCGAGGAGGCCGGAGAAGAAGGAGGTGGCTCGAAGCAGTTGCTTCCCGCCTCTTACAGTGATCCGGAAAAGACAAAACTGACGTTCGACGTTCCCGCAGGAGGGACGAGCGAGGCCGATTTCCAATTGACGAGCAAGTAGTACGCCAATCAGCTTGCTGTTCGAACCGGGCGTGATTGCCCGCCGGTCGTTTGTGGGACTGCGTGTTGATGGGGGCCGGCGGAGTCGAATTGACGAACTCGGTCGAGGCCCCCAGATCCAGTCGCGTCAAAATTGCAACACGCAGGGCTTTGACGCGCGGCGGTAATGGAATAAATTGTGCGGCTTGGGATGTGGGATGGGCTCTCTAGCCCGTCATAACGGCGACGGACAGAGGAATGCCCATCCTACAAACAAAACGAGCACGTTACTCTCTGACGCCCCCCTCAAAAGCCTTGCCGTAGCAGCGAGAGTCTTGCTGCCGGGGCCGGTGACCTGAACCGGCCGGAATAACGGTCGGCGGCCTCCCGAAGTTAGGACGGCTGAAAGCCCTTGTTGAATCGACGTGACCGTTCACGGGTTAGAAGGTAGCGCACCGCGATGGTGGACCAGCATCGTGGCCAGCGCTGCGAGTAGCGGATGATCGGGAAGAAGCCGCGAGACCTTCCGGAAAAGTTGGCTGGTTCTGCCAAGCCACACACGCAGTGTCGATCGGCACGGTATCTTTTGCCGCGGTGAGCGATGACCGTTTGGCGGCGTGGTGGCCTGGCCCCAAGTCGTTTGGTTCATTGCGTGTTCGGAGCGACATTTGCGCCCTGCGTGCCGTGAGCACGCGGGGGCGTTTTTTGCGCACCGCGTGCCGCAAGCGCCTCGTGTCAGCATCTTGTCAGCGGCAACCGGAACCGAAAAGATCTCGGTCGACATCAGCGCCGTAACGGCCCGGCACGACAAGCGGTTGCGCTCGATCCGGAGGTTCCGCCCGGATACCACACAGGCGGTTGACACGGTTTTGACGCGCGGATATCGTGGCATAAAGAGAGATGTCTGCGTTCATGCTGTCTGGCGTCGCGACATTCGTTGGCCCTTGGGCTGGAGTGGTGGAGCGACGGCGCTTGGGGTTCTCGTTCCATTTGGGGAGGTGATGATCCATGTTAAGTTCTTTGTCCAATCGCTCGCGAGCCCGCGCGGGTTTCACGCTGATCGAACTGCTGGTGGTGATCGCGATCATTGCGATCCTGATCGCTTTACTCCTGCCAGCCGTTCAACAGGCACGCGAAGCGGCTCGGCGCACTCAATGCCGGAACAATTTGAAACAGATCGGTCTGGCGCTGCACAACTATCATGATGCCATGATGCGGCTGGGATGTTCCCTTACGGCTGGTATGGTTATGGGGACGGCCATCGGCGAATCCGCGACGGCTGGTTCCATCGAGTTTTGCCGTACCTGGACCTCGGCAATCTGCATGATGAATATGTCGAGTGTCACCGAGTGGGTGGCCCGTGCGATCGCGGTCGCGGGGACCTTCGGACCTGGGTCCATTACACGCGAGGAACGGTCAATGGCAGACCGCTGGCCCAGATGACGCTCAACGCGTTTGCCTGTCCGTCCGATGCAGCGACGCTCCGCGATCGGACCTGTGGCCCGGGTTTCCAGGGGAACTACGTGCTGTGTCACGGGAATGCGATTCAACGAAGCAACCGCAACCACCGCGACAATAACGGCATGTTTTATCGCGTGTCGAGCATTCGGGTTTCTGACGTCAAGGATGGTACGTCCAACACGGTGATGGGAAGTGAGGCGATCGTTCGTCCGCCGAACGTCAGTACGTGGGGATGGGGCGATTGCGGTTGTTACTGGCTTGGAGGACGGTGGGGAGAGCTGGGCTTTACGACCTTGCAGCCTCCCAATACCCCTTTGCCGGATCGGAACTATCGGTGTAAGTCCACGAGCTACGTGCACGCCCCTTGCCAGTCCATTGGAGGGCGCAACGAGGCACAGAACTTCGCACGGAGCTTCCATGCAGGAGGCGTGCACGCGCTGATGGCAGACGGGTCCGTCCGGTTTGTTACAGAAAGCATCGACGTGGCCACCTGGCGCGCGCTGGGAACGCGTAACGGCGGCGAGATGATCGGAGAATTCTAGGCAGAGGATCGGCCGCCGTTTGTTTGGTAGCAGATTCCTGCGACACGACCTTCGCGGCGGTCTAGCTACTGTCGGGTAGCGAGTGGCTGCTGGGCGCTGCCGGCGGAGAAAACGTGCCTGCGATCGGGACCGAAGCATGGGACGAGCGGGATTGAGGGGCTCAGACGCCAAGCCCACTCGCCATTTGCGGCCGGTTCCGCATGCCGGTTGGTTGTGTGTGCGTTTCCCGCTTCCAGTTTGTGGGTGAACGAGGTCTGGGCAAGTGAATCGCCACAGACTCACCCTACGAGTTGGCCGGGAAACGCCTTTGTACGGCCGCCGGTGGCGTGCGGCCTCGCGAGGTTCATGAAAAGGGCCGGCGGTGCATGCGGCGCCGAATCGGAAAGAAGCGAACAAGAAAAGTCCCCGTCTGCAGCAGTCGGAAACGAACAGATCTTTGGGAGGGGCAAGTATGAAACCAGCATTTTGGCGAGTCGCAAGTGCGGTCTTGGTGGCCGCCGGGCTGACATGTGTGCTACCGGGATGCGCCGGCGGGCCCGCCACTGTCGAGGTCTCGGGGACGGTGACCTTCGACGGAAAACCGATCCCTGACGGACAGATTACGTTCCATCCCGCTCAGGGCACCGGCCGGAGCTATTCCGGGAAAATCGAAAACGGAAAGTTTTCTTTCCAATGCGAACCCGGGGCGAAGAAGGTTGAGATCACGGCGACACGGGAAGTCAAAGCCGACGCCAGCAAACTGAGCCCTGAAGAACAGGTGCAATTGGAAGAGGAAGGTGCCGAAGGAACCGTTCCCGAGCAGTATATTCCCGCTCGTTACAATACGCAGACCGAGCTGACGGCCGAAGTGAAGGAGTCCGGCGACAACACGTTCGAGTTCAACCTAAAGAGCGAGCAGTAGTCGCGACTGAGGTCCCCTGCAGGGCTGGCTCTGCATAAGCGGGAAGCGTCGGCCAGGATCGCGAGAGCCGCGGAAAAGGATTGCGAAGGACTGGCCCGCGTCTGTGGAAAGAGCGGGGGCGACACCTTTTGTGGTTTCGGTGAGCCGGATGGAGGTAAATGGGCAGCACGGGTCCCTTCTCGCCTTTGTGAAAAGGGCGAAAGGCTCAGAGGGTGGGTCCTCGCAACCCGGCCGGTTGATGAAAAGCCTCCATCTCGTCCCCCTTTGGACGCTCTCTGCTCTTTGGACGCTCTCTGCTCCCCGAGCAGAGACAAAAAAGACTCTTTGAGGCGTCTACAGTCCTCGCGGCGTGTCTTTCCACCGACTCTGCGCCCCCGTGTATCCCGCGTCGCT
>JAADHY010000507.1:0-596 GCA_013151585.1 Planctomycetota bacterium | reverse complement strand
CGAGCCGTGCTTGACGCCACAAGTCCAGCACAGGTATCATCGTTAATGTGCACCTTGTCCCGATCCGAGCTGGACTGGTCGGGGTCGATATGGTCTGTCCGGCTGGCGACGTTTGGTGCGGGACGTGGGGCGAGACTTGTTGTTTTTTCTTTCGTTTCGGAAAAGAGGAGGTGCAGGTATGTCTAAGCGTTTTCGATTCCGACGGGGCTTCACTCTGATTGAATTGTTGGTGGTGATCGCGATCATCGCAATCTTGATCGCGCTGCTTCTGCCGGCTGTTCAGCAGGCGCGAGAGGCGGCTCGCCGAACGCAGTGCCGGAACAACCTGAAGCAGATCGGTTTGGCGTTGCACAACTACCATGACGTTTACGGAGTTTTTCCGCCGGCGCTGATCAACTCGGGGCGACAAGGAGATCGAAACACCAATGGACCGGTGCTCAATGCAACGGCGTGGATCATGTTGCTACCGTACGTCGATCAGGCGCCCCTGTATGAGCAGTACAATTCGAATCTGGCGTCCAACCCCTCATGTCCTTCTGTCGGGTGGTTGCCGCAATGTCCAGGGATCGCTGGCACGGGCTGGGATAATCAAGCGG
>JAADHY010000625.1:1080-5285 GCA_013151585.1 Planctomycetota bacterium | reverse complement strand
GGACCACAATGCAAAGTTAGCTCCCTTCGGCAGTCTACACGTTCGGCTGCTTATGCCCGGCGTTGGTCAATTCGAGGCGACCGTGCCTGAGGTCCAACTGCAGCAGACGGGCTCGATACGAGCCCTGCAGACGGTCACAACGGGCTCGCGCTTCCTCCCGACCGAAACGACATCGGACCGCCGTCATTGGTCGCCGGTTCCTTTTCTGCCGCGTCCTGCCTCACCCCCGCGCCCTTTCCCGTTCCTGCTGGACTAGAAAAAAGCCGCGCGGACCGTTCCACGCCAAGTCGCAGATCGGCTCTCGCAAGCTCTGACTTGGCCTCGACGTCGCTTGGCCGCAACCAAGAAGGGCATTGTGCTTTGCCTCCGACCGGCGGCCGACGCTGCCAGAAGAGTTGTCAGCAGAGACAGGTTGCGCCTGCCACGCAGTCCGCGAGGGCCCTCCTTCTGGGAGACAACGCCCGATTCTTCCTTCGAAGATTCTCGAAGTTACCAAACAGACGTTTTGCACAAGACGCCCGTGCTTACCCAGAAAGAACCCATGTCAAAGAATGCATGTCAAGACGGACAGGGCCGGGCTCGGGCCGAGCCGTTCCGGGAAGATCGGCCTGCAGATTCGGTTCGGAGTGAGCGTCGCCTTTGCGCTGGCGAGTCCGATGGCAGATCGAGGTCGCCGTCGGTTTCGACTTGGATTCTCGATTCCGCGGTTCGGCAAGGAAAACCGAACGCTCGAATTCGATCCGACCAGCTCCTATAATCGCGTTTTCGACAATTGCGCTCCGCACGCGGGGCAACGGCCTGCGTTAACCTGGCTGGCCACGTTGGGCGCGCATTTCGCAAGCGGTCGGCCTTTGACCGTTGGCCACTCGCGCACGGACTTGGCACGAGCGCATTCGGCCGAGGCGGCGTCGAATCAGTGTACACCTAATGACGCTCCGGCCGCAGGGCAGTCGATGAGGTCGGTTGTGGCCGGCCGCGTGAGAGTCATTCCTGGACGATCCCGGCGGTCAGCCGAGGTTTTCCTTGCAGAAGACGGAGCGGCACGAGCCGCTCTTGCTTTTTTCACGGTGCTCCTCGAATGAGTGACCAGACAGTTCCAACCGTGCAGCCGGATGAACGATCGGTAGGTTTCGTCGAGCGGCAATACACAACGTTGTTCGAGCCGCCGGACCGGCTTCGCATGGAAAGCGGGCGGGAGTTTGGCCCGATTACAGTCGCGTACGAAACGTACGGCGAGCTGACGCCGGAGCGAGACAACGCCATTTTCATCTGCCACGCGTTGACCGGGGATGCCCATGCCGCCGGCTGGCACACTCCTCACGATCGCAAACCGGGTTGGTGGGACGATTTCGTCGGACCGGGCAAAGGGCTGGACACCAACCGGTATTTCGTGATCTGCGCGAATGTGTTGGGGGGCTGTCAAGGAACGACGGGACCGAGCAGCATCAATCCGGAGACGGGCGAGCCGTATTGTTTGACTTTCCCGTTCATTACCGTGGGCGATTTGGTCTCGGTGCATTCGGCGTTGGTCCGGCGGTTGGGTGTGGAACGGCTTCTGGCGGTGATCGGAGGCAGTCTAGGCGGCATGCAGGTGCTGGAATGGGCGGCAAGGTTTCCCGATCAGATTCATGCGGCCATTGTGTTGGCTTCAGCCGCCCGGCTTTCGGCCCAGGGGATCGCGTTCAACGCGGTGGGGCGATGGGCGATTCAGGATGACCCGAACTTCTGCGAAGGACGGTACTACGGCAAAGAACCCGGTCCGCGGCGCGGGCTGGCTCTGGCCCGTATGATCGCTCACATTACGTATCTCTCGGAAGATTCGATTGAAAAGAAATTCGGACGCCGTTTGCAGCACAGCGACACCTTCGCGTACGTATTGAAGCGGGAGGCCGAGTTCCAAATCGAAAGTTACCTGCAATATCAGGGCAAGCGGTTCGTGGAGCGGTTCGATGCGAACAGCTACCTCTACTTGACCAAGGCGATGGACTACTTCGATTTGGCCGAGGCATACGGGTCGATTGAGGCCGCGCTGAGACGCACGGACGCCCGGTTTTTGATCGTCTCTTACACGAGCGACTGGCTGTTCCCGACAGCTCAAAGCAAGGAACTCGTGGCGGCGTTGGTCAAAGAGGGCCAAGACGTGACGTTCATCGAGTTTGATAGTCCGTACGGCCATGATTCCTTTTTGATCAAAGAGCAGATCGGGCAGTTGGAATCAGTGGTCGTGCCATTCTTGGACCAGACGTACTTGGCGCGTCGGCGGAAGGATTGAGCGATGTCGCGCGGACGTTACCGAATTCCCGATTCGATCACCGCGATGACGGACGAGATTGCTGCGGGAAATCCCACGTGGCAGTCGGGTTATTGACTTGGGCTGTGGGGACGGGCGGCTCTTGCAGAAGCTGCGCGACGAACATGGCTGCAAAACGATCTTGGGCGTCGAGCTGGACGTCGAAGAGATTCTGGGAGCCGTGGCGCGTGGCGTACCCGTGATCCACGCCGACTTGGATGAAGGCTTGAAGGAAATCGCCGACGATGCCTTCGACGTGGCCGTGCTCAGCCAGACACTGCAGCAAGTGCGACGTCCGAAAGAAGTGCTGGCGAACATGATGCGGGTCGCTCGGCGGGCATTGGTGGTCGTTCCCAACTTCGCGCATTGGCGGATTCGGTTGCAGCTTGCTTTTCAGGGGCGGGCTCCGGTGACGGAGGAGTTGCCTTACGAATGGTATGACTCCCCGAACTTGCACGTCATGTCGATGATCGATTTTCGCGATCTGGCTCGGCAGCTCAACATTCGCATTTTGAAGGAACTGCCCATTGTGCGCGACCGAGCGGTCGATCGAGCCTGGGTGCCAAATCTGCGGGCGGTCAGCGCCTTATACGTGCTGGAACGGGCCGACTGACGACGTTTCCGCTCAGCCGTCGCTGCGAAAAACCACCGGCCGCCCGGTGCGCAGGCTGTCGGCGGCCGCTCGAGCGAGTCGGAGCCCGCGGCACACGTCGTTCAGGTCGGCGACCGGGATCAGCCCACCCACCACGCGCCGACAGAAGTGGTCCAACATGACCTCGACTTCGGACCGATCCGACGCGAGCGTCTCCGTTTTTCGTTGCGAGCCAGCGGCCCACGAGATTGTCTTGTCACCGTTCAGGCAGGCCTCGCCCGATTCGCATTCGACGCGAATCGCCGGGCTTGTCGAGACCGTTGACTCCGCTTCCCGGCTCTCGACTGCCTGTTCCAAGCGGAAGTGCACGTGCAGCTCCGCCACGCCGGACCGACGCCCACTGGACGAGGCTGCAAAATCGATTCGGACGGAGTGACAGGGGCGACGTCGGCCCGCTTCTCCGTTCTGCCGAGTGCAAGTGACGCGCGCAGGCTGCAGTCGGAACATATACCAGCACCAATCGAACCATTGCACCAGAGCGAGGAACGGCGGGCCGGGCTCGGATCGCCCGGCAAAAGGTTCGGCTGGCTGCCATTGAGGCGTGTCTATAAAGTGGACGCCCATCCCCGCGACAACGCGCTGAGTGGATTCGGATGGCGGAGGATCAGTGCTGTCTGTCACGGAGCTGCGGCGCCGGTTGGAGCCTTCGGCAATCTGGACCGTAATGCGACGAGGCTTGCCGAGCCGGGTGGCCATCAGTTCCTGTAGACGCAACGCGGCCGGCGTATACCGATAGCCAAGCTCGGGCATCAGCGTGACGCCGCGTGAAATGGCCATCTCGTGCAATCGTTCGAGCAGCCGCGGATCGGCGCCGACGTCGCACGCCACGTAGATCGGTTTCCGTTCGTCGCAAAGCAAAGGAAGAACCGCCGACCCCGCCCAGCCGGCATCCAGAAGCAGAACGGCCTGGACGTCCTTGCGGCGGCACGCGGCCAAGAAACCGCCCATCGCCACGGCCCCCAGTTCCTCGGCCACCCGTCTGGCTCGCACGGCAACGGGATCATACACGGCCGCCACGCGAATCCGGTCCCGGAGTTTTTCCAAAGCGGGCCGGTAGCAGCTCTCCCAGCGCGAACCGAAACCCAGGATGCCGATATTGACCATGCAACCCTAACTCCCTCGCCGCCGCATCGCAGAGCAATCCTGAAGTCGGCTTGGACGCCAAAACGGCGCGATCCGTCCCCCATCCCGCTCTTTTCCCGCCGCGAGATGTGCGCCGACCGGGGCTCCCAGGTACGAACCTCCCGAGCAATACTACTATAC
>JAADHY010000625.1:0-1074 GCA_013151585.1 Planctomycetota bacterium | reverse complement strand
CCGATGACGAGACCTGCAATCGCGATTTTTTCATGCCGCGACGCCCCGCCGGGGACGTCCGCGACGGTCCCAGGCAAGAGCTGGGCGAACCGGTCGGAAACTTCTGGACAGCGAGATAGGCGCTCGGTACACTGATGTTGACGCTTATCGAGGCCGGCAAGGACGCGCTGACGCAGTCGGCAAGCCGCCGCACGGCTTCTTCCAATCCCTGCCGCGCGGTATCTCGGCAGAGCGAGCCAATCTTTACAACGAACGGCCCCATCGTGGGTGAGTCACTGGGAACGCGATCGCGCGGCGTGGTTGGTACACGAAGTGGCCGTCCGAAATGATCTGAATCGTCTGGTCTTCATTCTTTTCGTTTTGATCCGGAACCCGGTGCGAGGCGTTTATCTTCGGTGATGCGAGTAGCCGGTTCTGTCGCCGAACGCTTGCCCCGACGGCATCGTGTGATGGGAGTTCTCATCCGCCCTGGAGGTGGGGCGACTGACTTCGACAGCCAGCGTGGTGGAAACTGGGTCGGCGGTCACCGCGAGGAACTCGGGCCGGCTGTGGCGCTGGATCACGATAGCGATGCCACCACACGGCACGAGGAGTCGTGGTGGCGTTTGGCCAATGGGAGTGGGGCTTTCAATGCGGGAGGAGAAGAACGATGCGGATCATGATGAGGTTGCTAATCGGCTGTGTGCTGATGAGGGGTGGGCTGTCGGCCGCAGAGCCAGAACGGCCGGATGCTCGCCCGCCGTCGGCTGGCAGCAATCTGCCGACGGGTATGGAGCATCCGCTCTACATCATGAACAGAGACGGGACCGATTTGCGTCCGCTGGTATCGATTCCGGAGTACACGGCCCATGGTTCGCCGGCTTTTACACCAGACGGAAAGAGGATCGCCTTCGACGCATGGCGTTCCGGCCGGGGCGAGACGTACGTAAACGCGCATATCTTTGTCGCAGATGCGAACGGCGGCAACGTCCGCGACTTGGGACCGGGGGCTATGCCATCGTGGTCTCCGGGTGGAAATCGCATCGTGTTTTCCTGCTATCAACCAAGGGGCGTGTGGATCATGCATGCCGATGG
>JAADHY010000706.1 GCA_013151585.1 Planctomycetota bacterium | reverse complement strand
AAGTGCAGCCAACTTGCCTCCGGTTTTCTGAATGCTGCCTCCAGCCCGGGTCGCTCCCGCCGTCACCACCATCATCGTGCCAGCCGATGCCACCTTGATGAACCCACGCCGTGATACACTCGTCTCGCTCATGATTTCGTCCCCAACGATGGAAAGATGGTCGAACCGCCCGTCTCAGAACCGATCTGAGTCCACTGTTCGCCGAGCCGCCTCGCACAGCTTCGAACCAGCACGCTTAACGTGTCAAGCCACTGCCGCGGCCCAGTCAATCCGATCTCGCTCAAACGGCGCCCTGTCCCGATGATTCCTCATAGGCCCCGAACTCGCGGAGCGTTTCGACCATGGCCAGATAGTTTTCAGGTTTGACCGACGAATGAATGCTGTTCGAACTGGACAGGCAAAAGCCGCCACCGGGGGCCGCGATCTCGAGCGTCTGGCGGGTGACGCGACGAACCTCCTCCGGTGAGGCCTCACTCAGCAAATAGCCGCAATCGATGTTGCCAATGATCGCCACGCGATCGCCGTACTTCTGTTTGATCAAGCCGATGTCCATCCCGGCCACCGGCTCCAGCGGGTTGATGGCATCTACTCCCGCTTCCAAGATCATCTCCAGAATCGGCATGATGTTTCCGTCCGTGTGCTTGACCACATAAGCCCCGGCCTGATGGGCGCGGTCGACCGCTCGCTTCAGCCCGGGAAAGATGAACTCCCGGAAATGCTTGGGCGACATCAGCGGACTGTTTTTGTCGGCGTAGTCGTCCCCGAACACGATCACTTCGACGCCCGCTTCGATCATCCGCTCGTTGGCGCGCAGATCGTGGCTCTGAGCAACTTCGATCAGCTCGTGCACCAACTTCGGATTCTCGATCATGTCCATCAAGAAGTTCTCCATGCCGCGCAAATGGGCTGGATTGAAGAACGCGTCTCGGCCGATCGCTGTGATCGCCTTGCGACCTTTGTATCGCGCAACAATCTCCGGAATGCCGGCGATCACGTCGTTCGCTTCGGGATCGGGCGGCTGGTAGTGCTTCAAGTCTTCGGGTGTCTTGATCGGCCCTTCGACCGGATAAGGGCTGCTTTCCGGCCCGAGCGCCCGAATCACGCCCCACTTGTCGCGAAAAAGACGCTGCTCTTCATCGAGGAACTGAACGCCATCGCGGCTCCACGAACTGCGATTCAGCGCCACATTGTCCAAGCCGATCCAATCGTTGAACCCAAAGTAATCGCAGCCCGGAAGCAAGGCCTCCATGACCTTCTCGTCAATGACCCATTCGACCAGCGGGACGCGGTCGGGTTCTTTGCGTTCCAGAGCGGCGAAAACACGTTCGCGGGAATTCATGGGCTCGCTCCCTTCGACCCGTTGGCATCAAGGCGCGAGTGCTGCGCCCCCGTGCGGAAGGTCGCATCGGTCGGACGTGGCTTTTTGTTGTAAAGGCCTCGCGTCGAGCGCCTCGGCAACACAATTGATTAGTGCGTTCCACCAGTCCCGAGCTGACGACACTGTGAGTTCTATCATTCGCTGTTTTCGCTGCCGACGCAAGGCCACTGTGAATTCCGGCCACCTCCTACGCAAGTCAATTCCTTCGAACGCTAGGCTCCGTCGTCGCAGCTCGGTTATGATGGTCGCAGCTCGGCTCGAAGCGGCATCGCAAAACGGTTCCGCTTTCGCAGCGGCCGGGCTATGGGAACCGTAAATCAAGAGAGGAGAACCAACGATGAGCGTCCGGGTGAGCGCAGCGATCACGGCCAGTTTGGTGGGAATGGTGTTCGGCATCTGGCTGGACGCAGCGACCGGCACACCAAGGAATGCCGCTGCGCAAGAAAAGGTTCCGGCATCACGGCTCGAAAAAACGCCAGTGCTGATGTTCGGTGGATGTGGTGGCGTCTACTTTCTGGCCGAGCCGGGCGAGTTGACAGTCGAAGTTTTCAAGCAGGATCTAAATCGTCGGGGCGCGCCGGCCGAACTGGGAGCGATTCTGGTCGGCCCGGACCGGCGTGTGCTTCAGGAAAAACGCATCCCCGACGACGGGCGCCGACGCGGCAGCGGGCCGGGGCCCGTCCAGAGCGCGCGGCTGTCGACTCACGTGGAACACAAGGGCGTTTACGCGCTGAACATCACGGTCTCCAACGACCGCTACGGCCGCGAGATGATCTGGGGCTTCCGAACCAACTGCCCGAAGTATCTGATCGAGACGGCGCGCGGACACAAAGACGAGCGACATCAGGAGCCGATCGTGCTGGCCAGTCCGGAGCGATCAGCGGACGTGTGCTTTTGGCCGCGCAAAGGCGAATTCTCTTTCGAAATCAGCGGTCTGACGCCAGATGTCCAGCCGTGCCCCTGTTGGACTCAAAAGGCGAGCGTTTGCTTGTCGCTTCCGTCGACGGCGATCGGACGGCCCGCGGGACCGTACCGGCGGACATCCCACGCAAGAATTTGCCATGGCGGTTTCACCTGCCAAAAGCCAAAGCCGTGCTAAACGTCGACGGGCTGACGCGCTGGACATCGTCCGACCTTTGCGCCAATTCGTGTCTCTGGTCACCAAGTCCCGATAATTGGTTTCCGCTGCTGCCCTACCGCTGGCTGCTCACACCGTACAGCCGTGTTGTTTACGGTGAGCCGGGCCAAACAAAGCGGATTGTCCTGCGCGTCCGCGTTGAGGCCAACGGGAAGCAAAAGGTGCAGCTCCGTCTGGAGTTCCCCGACGGAGCCTGGCCAGCCAGACTGGAGAGAACCGAACTGACGGTGCGACCGAAGCGCGTCGAAGAAGTCACGGTGACATGCCCGGTCCCTCCGGCCAGTCAACAGCGGATCTGCCATGTGCGAGCAACTCCGGTCGAGGCCCCTGACTTTTCGACGTACTCCCGCATCACCGTCATCGGCGGCGAAGCACCGGCCGCCAGGCCACTCACCATGCCTTTGGTGCTCAAACCGTACCAACACGAAAACGAACAGTTCGGTTATCTGCCCGACTATCCCATCGACTGGGAGCCGTACTTCGATTTGGACAATCGGCCATTCATTCGCGGGCATCGGTCGCTTCGAGTGCTGCGGGACGGGCAATGGCAACTGGCCCGGTCGCCGCAGGTTCCGTTTGTCACGGGCGGCTCACGCAGCAAGGTTTGTTTCGACCGCGACAACGATGTCTACACGCTGACGGTCGCCCGCAAGCACGCGTGGCTGTTGCATTCGACCGACGGCGGGCGCACTTTCAACGCGTATGACCTCGGCCGGAGCGGCAGTTTGGACATCGAGCAATTTGCCGGTCACAACGTCCCGGACGGCCCGCCGGCGGTCGCGCGATCGGTCCAGCGGGAACGCGACCCCAAATTGTTTTGGAGGCGTCTGAGCGACCTGGAGCTGATCGTTCCGGAAAAGCGAAACGGCCGAGCGGTCATTCCCGAACCGGTGCTTTTGTCGCGCAAATCGCTCGGTGTGGGAAGCCACTCAGGCATTCCACCGACCATTGTTTCCCGGGGCTCGCGCGTGCACGTCGTCTGGGCCGAAGCGACCGATCCGAAAGAGAAGGTACCCGGCGTGCCGACCTACGTCGTCACGTACGACCGCAAAGAGCGGCGGCTGTTGGG
>JAADHY010000398.1:11840-25757 GCA_013151585.1 Planctomycetota bacterium | reverse complement strand
TGCACAGTCTACGTTAGGCGGTTCTAAGAATGACGGGTCGCTGGATGACAGCCGCAGGGATGCTCACAGGCGCAAAGGATTTGCTGAAAGTCGCGCCCGGCGGGCGCTGAGAACAAGCCCCTCATCCGAAACTTTTGGACGGGATTGCA
This sequence comes from Planctomycetota bacterium, assembly GCA_013151585.1. Lineage (GTDB taxonomy): Bacteria > Planctomycetota > Planctomycetia > Planctomycetales > Planctomycetaceae > JAADHY01. The sequence goes on along the minus strand of JAADHY010000398.1, from coordinate 25,608 downwards.
TGGCGATAAGTTCCTTGGACAGGCCGTTGGGGCGTTCGGTGTCTGTTCACGTTGCTCATGGCAACGGGGCTTATAAGAACACGCTCGCCGTGCTGGAACAGCTTGACCTGTCGTTTGTTCGAGGTCGGCGGGTGTTGCTCAAACCGAACATGGGGCGGATCGCGGAGCCGGCTTCGGGCGTGACCACTCATCCGCAGGTCCTGGCCGCCGCCATCGACGCCTTTCGCGATGCGGGAGCAGAGGTCGCGCTGGGGGACAGTCCCATCCTGGGTGTCAAGAGCCACGACGCGTTTGAAGCTTCGGGGGCCGCAGCCGTCGCCGCTCAGCGGGACTGCCCAATCCTCGATCTGGACCGGCGGCGCTACGTGAACGTTCCTGTGCCCGAGGGGCGGGCTGTGCACAGTTTGAAAGTGTGCCCCGACGTGTTGGAAGCGGACGTGGTCGTCTCGATTCCCGTCATGAAGACGCACATGCACACGGGCGTGTCGCTCTCGGTGAAAAACATGAAGGGATGTTTGTGGCGGCGGAGCAAGGTGGAACTTCACATGCTGCCGCCGCTGGAGGGATGCGACGAGAAACCTCTGGACGTGGCGATTGCCGACATGGCCTCTGTTTTGCGCCCTCATCTGGGCCTCGTCGATGGGACGGTCGGCCAGCAAGGGCTCGGGCCCAGCGCGGGACAGCCCAAACCGCTGGACGTCGTGCTGGCAAGCACCGACGCTTTTGCTGCCGACGCTGTCGCCTGTGGCCTGATGGGCGTGACGCCGGACGACGTACCGCATCTGCGCTTGGGGGCGCAGAGGGGATACGGGACGATCGATATGAACCAGATCGTGGTCACACCGGACGGCTGGCACGACTGGGCCTCGTCGTTCTTGCCGCCACCGAAGGACCTGGCGATCGAGTTTCCCGACCTCACCGTCTTAGACGTCAACTCGTGCAGCGCGTGTCAATCGACGTTGCTTTTGTTCTTGAAGAGGCACAGGGACCGGGTCCTCGAATACTTTGGAGACGACAACGAAGCGACGATCGCGATCGGCAAAGGGCACACAACCGTGCCCGAGGGAACGCTGTGTGTCGGAAACTGCACGGCGCGGCATCGGGACCATTGCTGTTTCGTGCCAGGCTGTCCCCCCGTGGGCAGTCAGATTCTGGCAGCGGTACAGGACCGGACTGGTACGAATCAGTCAACGGCGACCCAATGAAAGGTCTTTTCTCCTCACGACAATCGCTCCCGATAACTCCCGAATTGGCCATAACTCTTGTAGAGATGTCGCAGCCGTTGTGCCCCCACTCCAGGGACTGGGTCGAGATGCGTGTCGCGATCACCGTCCGAAGTTTTGGTTCAATGGTGCCCCGATCGACGGAGAAGGTCGAGGACGCTATCGGTCACTTCCGCGATCGTCTGCGCGTCCTGAGCTAGCTCGTCCGGCACTTTGAGAGCGAAATGCTCTTCGAGTTTCATACTGATTTCCACAAGATCGAGGCTGTCACACCCGATGTCATTGACTAAATGGTCCTCGTCGCCGATTTTTTCAGCGGTGATCTGCATATGCTCGGCGACGATTGCCTTCACTTCTGCCATGATTTGCGTGCGCGACACATCGGTCTGCTCATCGACTATCTCGCCATCGCGTGTCATGCGTGAACTCCTAGGATTGAGAGTGTAGAACCGCTCTGCGGAAGACATTCAAAAGCCGTCGTGCGTTTCTCGTACGTCGGCAAAACCTGTTGCAAGTGGCTGAGACCCGAGGGTCAACTTGTAACTGTGCTCCGCATCCTGCGCCTCACAGGGAAACTTGCTCCCGCTCGGCTTCGTTCATCGCGACGACGAGCTTCCGGACGGTCGCGAAGTCTGGAGTCGTGTGCCCTCGCTCAATACGGTTAAGCGTCTCCGGTCGGATTCCTGCTCGCCGTGCAAGCTCAGCTTGCGACAGACCACATGCCAAGCGACGTCGAACCAGTTTTTCTGCCAACGACGCCGGTTCCCAGTCCAAATCTTCGCTCGTAATTTGGGCCGCTTCTTCTGCGTCTACACCTGCCTTCTCGCAAAGCCGGTCAAAAACTGACTCGCGGACAATGACATAGCGAATTCCGTCAAGCTCGATCCGCTTGCATTTGATGGGGCGCCGTTTCCTTCTTGCCATTGGTTTCTCCTTCGGCCAGACATCCTAGCCGATATAGACGTAAAAGTCAAGATTCTTGAGTCATAACGCAAGTCTTCGTTCAAAATTTGGTTTGAGTGTCCCATACTGCTCTTGTTGTGATCCGCGGCCTGTCTATCGATCTGGCGTGCGGTGTCGGTTTGGCACAGAAGTCGCGAAACGATACCATGCGGGGACCAACCACGATTTGCCACACCCCTGGCTCAACTAAAAGTCCGAATTGGAATTGGATGTTTTGCCATGAGACGAAAACTGGGAACGTGTGTCCGATGGGCGCTTGGCATGCTTTGGGTAGCGATAGTGGTGCCGGCGTCCGCCCAGGATTGGCCTCAATTTCGTGGGCCGGACGGGCAGGGGCATGCGGCGAGCGCGGCTCCGCCCTTGACGTGGAATGAGACAACGAACGTCGTCTGGAAGGTACCGGTCGCGGGCCGGGCGTGGTCCTCGCCGGTCGTGATCGGCGGTCTGGTTTGGGTGACGACCGCCTTGGAAACCGAGGCCTCTGCGGAACAACGGGCTCGGGCCGAGCAGCGGGCGAAGGTCCCGGTCCCCGGAACCCATCTGGCTGGTCAGGTGACGCTCAAGGCGGTGAGTTTCGACGTTCGCACCGGTCGCATTCGGCAGGAGGTGCTCTTGTTTGATGTGTCCGAGCCGGTTTTCTTGAATCCGATGAACAGTTACGCGTCTCCTACACCGGTAGCGGAACCGGGGCGGCTCTATTGCGATTTCGGAGCCATGGGAACGGCGTGTCTGGACACCAAGACGGGGAAGATTCTGTGGAAAAGTCGTTTGGTGGTGGAGCATCAGGTGGGGCCCGGCAGCTCGCCCATTCTCTATCGGGATTTGTTGATTCTGGTCCGTGACGGCTGCGATCAGCAATATGTGGCCGCTTTGGAGAAGGACACCGGCCGTCTTGTTTGGAAAACCCGCCGGCCGCCCATCCGTGCCACGGACGGGATGTTTCGCAAAGCCTTCAGCACTCCTTTGGTTTTCTCGCACGACGGCCGCGATCAGATGGTCGTCCCTGGCGCTCAATGGATTGTGTCGTACGATCCGGCCACGGGGCGGGAGCTGTGGCGCGTGGATACGGGGGGAACCTTTTCAAATGTTTCGCGGCCTGTTTACGGCAACGGCCTGGTCTATATCTGCACCGCTTTTGGCGGCACTCGGATGCTTGCCATCCGACCGGACGGCCGGGGTGACGTCACGAAGAGCCACGTCGCGTGGGAACTGCGTCGGGCGACGCCGCGGCGGTCGTCTCCGCTGCTTGTCAACAACCGGCTGTACTTTGTCTCGGACAACGGCGTGGCGAGCTGCGTCGACGCGGAGACGGGGCGAGTAATATGGAATAAGCGGCTCGGTAGCCGTCATTCGGCGTCGCCCGTCTTCGCCGCCGACCGGGTCTACTTCTTCGGCGAAGAGGGCACGACGACAGTCGTCGCACCGGCGGACAGCTACCGGCAACTCGCCAGCAATCCGCTTAACGGACGCATCATGGCCACGCCCGCCTTCGTCGGCCGATCGATCTTTCTGCGCACGGCGACGCACTTGTATCGGTTGCAGGCGGATTCGGTAGAAGCCATGCGTCCGACGCAGCGGCCGCCCAGCGGGGACTCATCCCAATAGCTACGGCTCGGGGAGCCGACGGCGCGAACTCATCCATCTTAAAGCCGCTTGGTCGCGCTGTTTCTTCTTGCTCGCGGTGGCTCGGAAGAAGGCGCGGCGCGAGACTTGGCCACCCTGACGTTTACCAATTGTCCGTGCGGAACGGGCTCGCTGGCAATCCTTCCTTGTTGATCAAGTTCGGTTCAGGGCAATTGGTAAAAGCGTAGCGAACCGCCTGGGGCGCCGGGACTTCGTCGCTCCACACGATCACCTCGTCATCCTCGATCTTCGCCCGAGCCGCGCGAAAAACCCGGTCCGAGCCGGCGATCTGAAAATGGCTGGGCGGTTTGCCGTCGCGCGTCGTCAGGCCGCCCGCCGCGTGATCGAATTGGACTCGAGCTTTTCCATCGGCAAAAGAGCAACGCCGGAAGAGCGGGCCGGAGTAGACGACGGGCAAACCGTAATCTTTGGCCAGCGCCAACAAGGCCAGGCGGCGGCCGACTTCCTGCTTGTTCTTCGGGTGAATGTCGCGGCAGTTGCCGATGTCCATGGTCACGACCATGCCGGTCTTCGGCACGGAAAGGGTCTTCAGTTGAGCCTCGCGTAAAAAGGCGGCATTGAGGTTCTTGTAGTTGAACGGCGCGATTTGGACGAAGTAGAAGGGAAACTCGTAGCCGAAAGCCGTCCGCCATTGGCGGATCATCGTCGCGAACAGTTCGTGGTACTTATCGGCGCGGCCCGCGTTGCTCTCGCCCTGGTACCAGATCGCGCCTCGGATGCGGAACCGGCGCAGCGGATGAATCATGCCGTTGTAAAGTCGGGTTGGGATCTTTTGGTTGGATTGCTGAGGTCGTTGCGCGGCCTGTTCCAGCTCGGCCGTGTAGCCGAGCGCTTTCAGCCCGGCGGCCGGCGTCCAACACTCGGCCGAGGTACCGCCCCACGACGCGTCGATGATCCCGACGGGAACCTTCAGTTGCTGATGCAGGTGGCGGGCGAAAAAGTAGGCGGTTGAGGAGAACGTGGCCACCGTCTCGGGCGTGCACGGCTGCCAGCGACACGGTGCGGGAGGAATGCCGTACATGGTGATGCCGGTCTCGACATCGTCCAACGGCGTTTTGCTGCTGAAGTTCCCGACCTGGAACAGCCGAATCTGCGGGTAGTTCGCCTCGGCGATTTCCTTCTCGAAATCTTTGATTCCCGTGTAAGCGCCGGAGACCTTCGCCAGCGGCATCTCCATGTTCGACTGCCCGGAGGCCAGCCACACTTCGCCGAACAGGATACCGGTTAGCGCGATGCGATTCTTGCCAACGAGCGTCAGCGTATGCGGGCCGCCGGCCTCAGCCGTCACCAGCCGAGCCTGCCAGCGCCCATCGGCATCCGTCGCCGTCTGGATCACCTCGTCTCGCCAGTCACAGGTGATGCGAACCTCCTCGCCCGGATCCGCCCAGCCCCAGACAGTCACCTCTGCGTTTCGCTGCAGCACCATGTTCGGGCCGACAAGGCGCGGCAGCCGAATGTCTGCCCAACAGGGCGTGCCGAACAGAACCAGCAGAAGGAGAAGGCAGACCGTCTGAATGAACTTCTTCATGGCAAACCTCCGCGATCTTGTGTTACGTCCCTACAGCAAAGTCAATTGGCCGGTTTTGCTGCTACTGCTTTGTCAAAACGAAAAAGTGGATCACGCGGGGTTGTGGTGCAGGCGTCTCGCCTGCAATCGGCGGCCGGGACGGCCGCACCACAATGCAACGCAATCCTAACTTTCTGCCGTGACAGAGCATTATCCCAGAGGAGCGTCGTCCCGCAGATCCGACTGCAATGCGATTCGGGTCGCAGGCGGTGACCCAGGAGGCGAGCGGCTCCCTTTCAGCGAGTCTCCCACACCAGTTCGAATCGGATCAGGTGCGGATCGCGGCCGTGCCGCATGCCGATGCCCCACCGTGGCAGCGCGGGGTCAGCCTCCGACGCGACCAGCTCAGGACGAAAAAGGCCTGGTGCGGCCGGCTGTCCTTTCAAACCGCGTAAGAGGACGCGGAAGTGCAAGCCGTCATCCGCGTACTGCAGTGTTCGGCCATTCGGCCCGGTGGGCGAAACCAGGGAAAACACGCCGCCGCCGTGCTTCCAAATCTGGACCTCGTGGCCGGAGTCCTGAACGGGCTTGCCCGCATTCTGACGAATGTATGGGCCTTCCGGCTGGCCTGCGATGGCCAGCCCCATTTGCGTGCGGCCGGGGCCGGCCGGTCCGTGAGCTCGACTGCGTCCTTTGTAGTACAGCCAAATCTTTCCGTCGCGGACCAGCAGGCATGAATCATCGACTCGGTAACTGTCGAAAGCCTGCGGTTCGCGAGCGGGAATCAAAATCGGCTTGTCCGAAATTCGGTGAAAAGGGCCTTCCGGCCGGTCCGCGACCGCGACACCGATCCCGGTGGGGTCCGTGGTGCTATTGTTGTCGAAGCCGCCGTCGTCGCGCCCGGGCGTCGGCCGGACCGCCGTGTAATAGAGCCAGTACCTCCCGCGGTACTTCAGCACGTTCGGAGTGAAGACACCGAAGGAGTCGAACGCGCCCGGCGGGCCCAAACCGAGCACTCGACCGAGCTCGCGCCAATGCACGCCGTCTGCCGACACTGCACACCACACCGTGCCCGGATAGCCGGAGGGATACAGGTTCCGCCACGAGGCAGGCAACTCCGCCCGGACCACCTTCGTATAGTAAACGTAATATCGATCGCCCACGCGGATCACATCGCTCGGGTCTCGCCGGCAGACACCGGCTTCGTGCCCGATTCCGGTAGCCGCCACGTAACGAAACCGCAGGCCCGCGATCTCCGGTTCGTTGCCCCACCCGCATCGGACCGTGCCGCCTATCGCAACCGCCGCCATCCCGATCCAGAGACACGCAGAAGATCGAAACCTCGCAACTGCCATGGTCGACTCCTCGTCATCAGATCCGACGATCGTCACGAATCCGCATTGTACCGATATGAGGGCCTCGGGCACGAGCGGACGCCCTTGTTTTGTAGACGTTGGCGGCTCCGCCGTCGAGCGGCGCGGTCCGGCCAAACCTGGAACTTCCAGCGTTTGCTTGCGGCGGGCGGCCGCGTCAGGATGGATACAGGAAGGAGCGGCTTGCTCGGTCTCGCCATGCATCGGCATCCAATTCGGCCAACCGGCGCACGTCGTGCGGTGAGGTCTGCCCTTCGTCGAACGACAGGCGAAGTTGGTCGCTTCCCGACAAGATGTCAATTGGAGGCCGCACGGCTTCGTACTCGTAAGGTGGCTCGCGCCAGGCAAACCGGTCCGGGTGCAACTGCCGGACGCAGGCCAGGATCGACAGCGCTGCCGCGTAAGATCGCACGGCCCGGGCCTCATGGAAGCCCAACGCCAAGCCGCCGCAGCTTTCTTCAGCCCACTTGTTGAAGGTCGGGCGGAACCGAACCGGACGGACGGTCAGCCCCGGGGTGGGGTATTCGGCGAGCGCGTCAGCCAAGTCGAACGGGTCGACATACGGGGCTCCAACCAGTTCAAACGGAGTCGTGGTCCCGCGGCCTTCCGAGAGGTTCGTGCCTTCAAAGAGCACTGCTCCGGGATAAACCACCGCCGTTTCGAACCGCGGCATGTTTGGCGACGGAGGAACCCAGGGTCGGCCCGTTGCCGGCAGCAGCATCGATCGACGCCAGCCCTCCATCGGGATGACGCACAAGTCGGCGCCGATCGCCAATTCCTCGTCGATCAATCGAGCCAATTCGCCCAAGGTTAATCCATGACGCATCGGGATCGCAGCTCGACCGACGAAGCTGGCGAATCTCGGGTCCAGCAGCGGCCCTTCGAACAGCTCGCCGCCGAGCGGGTTCGGGCGATCCAATACAACGACGGGAACGCAGGCTTCGGCGCAGGCCTCCAGACAATGCGAGACGGTCCAGACGAACGTGTAGACTCGCGTGCCCACGTCCTGCAGGTCCACCAGCAAACAGTCGATCTTTTCGAGCATTTCGGCTGTCGGCCGGCGTGTGTCGCTGTAGAGGCTGTAGACGGGGACTCCCAGCCGTCGGTACACGCCGTGCGGCGTTTCGATCATGTTGTCTTGTTCTTCGCACCAAAGGCCATGTTGCGGCGAAAAGACGGCTTGCAGTCGGCCGGGGAACGCTTCGGCCACTACGTCGCACGCGTAACGCATGCGCCAGTCCACGGAGGCTTGGTTCATGAGCAGACCGAGGCGAGCCGTTTTCACCCACACCGGCGGCTGCTCCAGCAGAATCTCCAGACCTATCTTTATTCGAGGCTGTCCCATGCGAAACACGCGTGCTATATTGACGGGTGGCCGAGACGGCCGTACCACAATCCAACTTCAGTCCCAACTTTTCGGTGTGACGCAGCGCGGCTCTGGTGGGCAATGCCCAGTCTGCACGACTGCGGACCAGTAAGTTTTTTGCAAGCGGCATCCATCCTCGGATTGTCACGGAACGGGGAAGCGCTCATCAACCCGGCGATTCATCGCCGGGTTGATGAGCTTTCTGCCGAGCAGACGCGTCGCGAAAATTGGCCGACCGCTAGCGCGCGGTGTCTTGCTGCCATGGTTTCGGATGTTCGGTGGCCTCTTGGCCGTAGACGAGCGACAGTTGCAAGCCACCGCCCTGCGAGGTGTAAAAGAGGCGGCCATTGGACAGGATCGTACCGACGCAGGCGTTCGGCTCGACGCTCGGGCCGGACCACAGCAGCTTACCCGTGGTCACGTCCAGCACGTCCGTGTTGACCCCCAGCAGGTACGGCGGGCAGAAAGTGTGACGGGTGCAGCGATAGAACTTCGTCAGCGATTTGATGACTTTGCCGGTGGCCTTATCGATCACGTAGATGTCTTGTTGCTGGCCCCAGGCCAACAGAAACTTCGGGCCGATCGTTACGACGTGGATCGCCTGGGAGATCGGATCGGACTGCCAAATAAGCGATCCGTCGCGTGCGTCCAGGCACCGTACGTGTCGGGTGCGTCCACCGGGCGCCGAGGCGTAGCCGCCGAGATACAGCCGGCCGGCTTCGCCGGAAATGGTGCAGCCGCTGCACACGGCGTACTTGTCGGTGGCCCACAGCACGCGGCCGCTGCGCGGTTCGATCGCCGCGGTGACTCCGGGCGAGCCGGCTTTGGCACGCCGGGCCGATAGGCCCAGGTAGCACGAGTAATACAGCGTGCCGTCCAACAGGCATAGGCCGCCGTCGTCGCCGCCGTAGCCGTACTTCGAGAAGTCGACCGTCCAGACCACGCGGCCCGTCTGGAGATCGTAGGCTCGCACCATCGGCCGCTGATTTTCTGGAAAGCCGCGCTCGCCGTGTCCGAACAGCCATTGCATGCGCTGCCCGTCGCGATCGGGCGCGTACTTGCCCGTGCTGAACGCGTAAAAGACCAGCCGGTCATGGACGATCGGCGGCTGTTGCCGGTTCCAACTGGGTGAGCCGCTGAAGGGGGCCTGCCAGATGAGCCGTCCGGTGGCGGCATCCAGACAACGGAGCCAGCACTGTCTCAAACCCGCTTGCGGCACTAGCAGTCGACCTTTGTAATAAAGCGGCGAAGTGTACGAGATATGCACGCCGGGGAAATAGCGTCGCCAGAGAAGCCGGCCTGTTTCTTGTTCCACTGCAATGATCTGCCCTTCGGCCGTATGCGTGTAGAGCCGGCCGCCGCCGCAGCTCGAAAAATGCTTGACCGTGCCGGCGTAGCGGCGCATCCACTTGATGCAGAACGGCGGACGCAGGCCTTGATCGGCAGCGACGTTTGCATTGTTCCAGTTGCCGAAGCTGGTAAACCAGTCGTACTTGGCATCGGTGTAGCGGGTTCGGAGTGGGCTGCGGATTTTGTCCACGCCGAGGCCCTTGGTTGGCAGCGGTGCGTTGCCGTTCGGGCCGAGCACGTACAGGTATCCGTCCTCGCACCCGAAGTAAATTTGGCCATCCGCCACCGCCACCGGGGCGGTGATGGCCTTGCCGAAGGCGGTCGTAAACGACCACGGCTTGCCGGCACCATCGAGCGAGACCACGTAGAGCCGGCCATCCAGGGCACCGTAGACGGCCGAGTTTCTCAGCAAAATCGGTGAGCTGATCGACGGATAGCCGCCCAGGGGCTGCACGCGGCTTTGGGAGGGATCGCTCCCGCCTTCGTCATCGTCAGCCAGCTCATGCCGACACAGCCCGAACCCTTCTTCCGGCCGGCAGCGGTAGACGGCGTTGCCACGCAGGCTGACCGAGGAAACGCTGAGCGAGCCGGGCAGGCGGGAGGCTGTCTCCGTGCCGGGCACGCTCGAGACCTGCACCTGGCCGTCTCGCACGCGCAGCACTTCGACTTCGCCGATGTTGTCCAGGTGATGCACTTGGCGGAAGACGGCTCCGTCCCGCCCGACACTCAGGCCGAATGTGGTTACCCGCGGCGTGTCCCGCTTAGCCCAGCAGTATTTTGCCCGCAGTCTGGCAGCGGGGCCGATGTCTTCCAGCCACAACACCAGTCGTCCGGCCGGGATGATCAGCGTCTTGCCGGCCAGCGCGATATCGCGCGAGCAACAGAACTGGTCGCTGGCATCCACCCGCTTGCCCTTGTGTTTGACCCAGTCCGCGCCGTTCCAGCGGTCGCCCTTAAAACCGAGCTCTTCCCGTACGAAGTCCCAGGTCCAGAGGAGACGGCCGTCCGGCTCGATCGCGTAAGCTCGGACGCCGAGCGTCACGAAATACACCCGGCCGTCGCCGACCACCGGCGCCGTCAAGATCGGCTCACCGCAGCGGATCTCACGCACCACCTTACCGCTCGACCGGTCCAGCACATAGTAGCTGCCGGCCATCGTGCCGAAATGCAGATAGCGGCCCACCACGGCCGGCGACGAAACATTGTTGCAATTGGTCGGCCCACCCCGGGTCTGGTATTTCCAAATGACTCGCAATTGTTTGGCGTCGATGCAAAACGCCACGCCCGAACCATCGACGACATACACGTGCCCGTCGGCTACGACCGGCGCGGTGAAGATCGCGTCGGTTAGCGGCACCGCGCCGACCAAACCCAGCGGCAGCGACACGCTCCGATCCGGCACATCCCCTGAATGGCGAGCGTCGAACTTGAACTGCAACCATGCTTCGCCAGCAGCCACTGGCTGCAACAAGCAGACGACCAGTCCCAACGCCGCCGCCACGAGGTAGCAACCGAAGTTTCTTTTCCCGCCCATTTGCCGTCCTCCGCCGTTTGAGTTCAGATGCCAGCAGCCCGCTGCGCAGAGCACTTCGTGTGCCCAACATTGTACAGCGATGGGGCGCAGCTCGCACCTGGGCGCGGCGCCGTTTGGAACGGGGAAACTTGACGCCGCTTTCATGGCCTTCCCACCGTGCGCCCCGGGCAGCGCTTTTCTCCGTAGCCGTTCACTGCGAGAGAGGCGGATAGTGCGTCAGTTCCGTCCTCCCATAAGGCGATTTCTATGCCTGCTTCGCAGGGGCGGTCTGGAGAGGTGCATCAACGGTTATTGGCGGCTGTTGTTGACTCGGATAGATCGGTGCATGAACACAGGACGGAAAGACACGAAAGGGGCAAGGGCCGCGTCAGGGAAATCGAGCACGGTGAGCACGGGAAGAACAAACACTTCCGCCACAAACGGCACCGTCGGGAACATTGCCTCGGACATGACCGGCCGCCTGCAAGCCCGTGAGATCGGGTTCCCTCCGTGATTAGGTCAGTCCGGTGCGGCATGCCAATGCGTGATCCAGACTTGCTTGCCCGAGCTGTCTTGCGATCGCTCCGAGCCGTTCATTGAGCTTGGTGAAGGTGCCGAGAGGCGTTTTGGGCGAGGTGATGCTTGCGAACCAGGTGTTTTCTCTAGGGACGCGGTCCACAACATTTGTGGACTCAAAGCGCGACGTGAATCAGTTTTCGCGGTTCCTTTGCGCCGGCCGACCGCAACGCAGACTTTCGTCCGCTTGGCCAGACGACTGTTGCGCACTGCCGTTTCGCCAAGGAGCGGTCTGGGGGATCGAGAGTGAAGCTTCCGTGCCTGGAGGCACGCTTGTTTCTCTATGAAGCTCGGTCCCCAGCAACCAAGCCGCGGCGTAACGGAAGCTGGACCAAGCTATGCGCTCGTCGGGTGCGCGGCGCTCGGGACGGGGCTCGCTTTGATTCCCGGGAGCAGCTATCCCACGATGTCTGCGATTTCGGATGCGGTGAGCGGGCGAGCCAGGCGGGCCCCGAGTTGACAGACGACGCGGGCGGCCGCATGGGACGCCAAGCGGCCCGCCTGACGCCAGCTCAGCCCGTGGCTCAGTCCGTACAACAGTCCCGCAGCGTACATATCGCCGGCTCCCGTTGTGTCGATCGCGTTCACCTCGACACCTTCGATCGGCGTCACCTGCCCATCATGGAGCAGCAGCGAGCCGTCCTTGCCCAGCGTCAGCGCCACATTGGCCGCGTGCTGGTGAATGGCCTGGGCGCAATCGAGAGGGGTCTTTTTTCCGGTCAGGCTCTGAGCTTCGTCGAGGTTGCAGAAAAGCAAGTCTACCGGACCGCGAATCAGTTCCCAGAACTCGTCGCGCATCTGTTCGACTAGCCACGGATCGGACGCGGTCAAAGCGACCGCGACTTGGTGCTTCTTGGCCAGATCGATGGCTTTGTGAGCTGCCGCTTTGGGAGCATCGGCCGTGAAAAGGTAGCCTTCCACGTAGAGGTAGCGACTGTCTTGAAGGATCTGCTCATCTACGTCGTCGGGGTCGAGGTCCGCCGAGATTCCCAAATGAGTCAACATCGTTCGTTGAGCGTCTTCGGTGATCAGGACGACACAGGTCCCGGTAACTCGTTCTCCGGGAGGGACGTTGATTACGACGCCGGCCTCTCGCATATCTTTTAAGAAAAACTCACCAAGCGGGTCGCGGCCGACTTTGCCCGCATAAGCGGCTGTGCCACCAAACTGAGCGACCGCAATGACGGTGTTCGCGGCGGAACCCCCCGCGCAGCGGTTGATGGACCGGCCTTCCAATGCTCCGAGCACGCGCTGTTGTGTCTCTTCATCCACCAGCGTCATCGCGCCTTTGCGGAAGCCCAACCGCTCCAAGACATCGTCCGTAATCTGGGCCTGGATGTCGACCAGCGAATTGCCGATCCCGTAAACATCGAACGCGGCCATGATTTTTCTCTCCGTTTGCCCGAGGAGCCACCTTGACCGAGCGATGCAGGCCCGCAGAATAAAAGAAAGTGACACCGCAAACCGGCATCCGAGGTCCACCGGCACAGGTTGCCGAAAGTGCTGAATACGTTCGGCGGCCACCGTCCCCGGACAGGACTCGTGTGGAGAATGTAAATCAACGCACACGACACCGGGCCGGAACAGCGAACTTTGCAAAACCTGGGTGTCACGATAGGATACGTGGAGCCGCTTGTGATTCCAACCGCTAAGGCGGCTCGGATTTGCTTGGAGCAGCTCCAATAATGAGCGACCGGTTCGGCGCGCCAGCCCGAAGATCGCTTTTTTGGAAAGGCGGCGCCAGCCCTCTTGATGGCTTGCCACGGTCTTTCGGCGCGCCGCCGTTCGGCGAAGCGGACCTCGGGGCTTGAACATGTCTAAGTATGAACTGTCGGCATGCCGGACATCGTGGTTCGCCTCGGCGAACTGGATCTCGGTCGGATTGAGCCGCGGGCAGCCCGCGCCGGGGCTATGCGGGGCTATGCGTCGCGTGACGGCGCCTCCGTCGTGTGCGTCTATCGATAAGCGATTCGCGGCAGAGACGCGATTTCGATACAAAGAGGAAGGAACTGCAATGAACCGCCAGGCGGATAATCAGTCAGGATATCCTCATCCGTTGCCTCTGTTGGGCAGCGATCCTTCGTCGTCGTCGGCCGGAACAACTCCCGGGAGTTTTGCCTTGCCGCCGCTGATTGCTCCGGGCCGGCGAGGAGCTCGCACGTTCGCTTCGCCGGACACGCCCGGCATGCCCCCGCTGCCGACGAAAACGGCGTGGGACTTCATGCCTTTCGACTGGAAACTTCGACCGGGGTA
>JAADHY010000398.1:0-11833 GCA_013151585.1 Planctomycetota bacterium | reverse complement strand
AACTACGAGACGCCCGATGCCTGGGAGCCGCCGCCGGGTTTCGAGCCCGTGACGCAGCTCGAATTCGCGCGATTGGGCGTTGTCACGCCGGAAATGCATCGTGTGGCGGAACGGGAAGGCCACTTGACTCCGGAACAAGTGCGCGACGAAGTGGCGGCCGGACGCATGATCATTCCCGCCAACAAGGTCCATTTGCAGTACCACCTCGATCCGACGGCCATTGGCCGAGCCGCTCGAACCAAAATCAACGCCAACATGGGAGCCTCGCCCGTTTCCTCCGACACCGACGAAGAAGTCGAAAAGCTACGGTGGGCCGAGCGCTGGGGGGCGGACACGGTCATGGACCTTTCTACGGGCGGAGACCTGGACGGCTGCCGCATTGCCATCGTGCAGAACAGCACCGTTCCAATCGGAACGGTCCCCATCTACTCGATGATCATCGGCCGGCGAATCGAAGAGCTGGATGAGCAGGTGATCCTGGAGACGATTCAGCGTCAGGCGGAGCAAGGCGTGGACTATTTCACCATCCACGCGGCGGTACTTCGCGAGCATTTGCCGCTGGTCAAGCACCGGCTGATCGGGATCGTCAGCCGCGGCGGGTCGTTGTTGGCCAAGTGGATGCTCCACCACCGACGACAGAATCCGCTGTACGAGCTCTGGGACGAGATCTGCGAGATCATGCGGCAATTCGACGTCAGCTTTTCGATCGGCGACGGCTTGCGGCCGGGCGGTCTGGCCGATGCGACCGACGCCGCTCAATTGGCGGAGCTGGCGACGCAGGGCGAGCTGACTGGTCGGGCATGGCGACACGGCGTGCAAGTGATGTGTGAAGGGCCGGGGCATGTGCCGTTTGACCAGATCGAGTACAACATGAAGTTGGAACGCTACCTCTGTCACGGAGCTCCTTTTTACGTGTTGGGGCCCATCGTGACGGACATCTTTCCCGGCTACGACCACATCACCAGTTGTATTGGAGCGACGGCGGCCGCGTATCACGGAGCCAGCATGCTGTGCTACGTGACGCCCAAGGAACATTTGGGACTGCCCAAGCGGGAAGACGTCAAGCAGGGTTGTATTGCTTATAAAATCGCGGCACATGCGGCGGACATCGCTTTGGGCATCCCGGGATCGCGCGATCGTGACGACGAACTGACTAAAGCGCGCGCGGCGTTGAATTGGGAAGCCCATTTCGAATTGAGCTTCGATCCAGACACGGCCCGGGCGCTCCACGACGAAGACCTTGACGTGGACACCGACTTTTGTGCCATGTGCGGACACGACTGGTGCAGCGTTCGCATTTCGAAGGAGATCGGGGAGTTCCTGTCTGGGAAGGACAAGGCATACGCCTGGCAGGGAGCTCGTATCAGCGCGGCGCTGACGCCCGAGCAGCGACGCATTCTGGAAGAACGGGGCGTGCTGAAGCCGGAAGAAATTCAGCGTCTTGCTGAAAAGACGCGGAAGGCTGTTGGTGCCGATCGTGGCAAAGCGGCATGTCACAGTGATCTCGCCGACACCGAGAAGGCAAGGCTTCTCCAGAGCGAACTGCTGCCAGTTTTGGCCGAGCCGATCGATTCTGACGCGAAGTAGGGCCATCGCTCAGAACCGAACCGACCGGTCTGTTCGGCCGGCCGGTTTCGGCCGATGAAGAGAAAGGCTATACCGAGAACAAGACCCGTTCATTTTGCAACGAGTCGCCTTCAGCCTTCGCCGCCCGCGGCGCAGTTCTGCTGCCATTGCAGGCCCAGCATGATGGCATTTAACCCGCTGCCGATGCCGAGCAGAGCGACGCGGTCGTCCGGCTGGACATGTCCACGTTCCACGCCCATCGCCAAGCTCATGGGCAGCGCGACCGATCCGGTGTTGCCGAGGAACTCGACCGTGGAGAAATCGATGGCCGGGTCCAGTCCCAGTCGTTCGTAGAGCAGCTTACGGTGTGCGCGGCCGACTTGATGCGTGAAGGCCTTGTCGACGTCGGTGTTGTCCCAACCGAGGCATCGTTTCAGCCGCTGCCAAGTCGCAGCCGCCAGATCGACGCCTGCGTGAAGCAACGCTTCGGAGTCGGTTTGCATGCGAGGCCGGTCGTCGCCATGCTTTTCTGCTTCGACGTCGCCTTCGCAGAGCCGATGACTGCTTGTGTCCGCGCGAAAGACGCCGCCCAACAGGCGATTCTGCGTCCGGCTGAGTTTCCGGTCACACAAACCGACGGCCGCCGAGCCGGCTCCGATCGTCAACGAGGCAAAAGCTAGCTTCAAATCGCTCCGGGTCACGTTTGGATTATTGACGAGGGAATCAATCGTACCTTCGACCAAGTCACGGCCATCTTCGGTTCCGACCACAACGCCCGCTCGCACCTGCCCTAGCTCGATCATGTTGGCCAACATGACCATCCCGTTCATGAGACCTAGGCAGGCGTTGCTGACATCAACGACGAAAGCGCGCTCGGGCAAACCGAGCGCGTGATGGACGCTGTTGGCCGTTGCGGGCTCGAGCTGGTCCCGACAGACAGAGCCGTGGATTAACGCTCCGAAGTAGCGCCGATCCAAACCGGACAGCTCCAAAGCGCGTCTGGCGGTGCGAGCGCTGACCTCTCCGGGTCGGGTGCCGGCGGCGAAAAAGCGACGTTCCCGAATCCCCGTCATCAGCTCCAGACGGCCGACGGAGAGCCCCAAGCGCTCGTAGAGCGGCGCAAGCTGCTGCTCCAGCTCCTCGGAAGTCACCCGGTGAGGCGGCAAGGTGTAGCTGAGGGCCTCAAGACAGACGTGTTGATACCGCATCGGACCCAGATTCGGCCGCTCCAGAACGCCAACTGCGACTCTATTCCTGACTGCCCGCCGACTCGAGCCATCGCGGGCCGCCCTCAGCTTCTTCAGCGCATCAAGACATCAAAACTCACGCCGAGCCGCTCTGGCCGCCCGACCAGAGCCCTTCACGCTCGACGCTGACGGACCCTTTTTCAACGCACCCGCGCCGGCGACGGGCGAACACTGCCAGTCAGTTGCTGCACCAGCGCGTTGATCTGTTCCAACTTCTCCGCTCGCTGTCGCTCCCGTTCGGGCGACGGCTCGTGGATTTCCAGCATGACCGAGCTGCGCACGTACCGGAGACCCTTCAACAGAATCTCCCGCTGTTGATCCGTCAATTCTACACTCATCGTATCATTCATAAGAGGGTTTCTCGTGCTCCCAGTCTTCAGGTCCAGAGGAAGGCAATCACCATCCTTGGCTGCAAGACATCCTGCACGGGGTCTAATTTTTTCAGCCTGTTTCAGTTTATCGGAGGGATAGCGGGTTCTCAACCGCAAAGGCCCCCTTCCGCCGGAATTGCCCTGCCGAGCCCAGCGGGGCGAGACCCACCGTGCAAACGGCTACCGAGTCTTGCAGCCGTCCGCACTGTTTATCCATCGAACGGGTGACCCGATGGGCTGGAGCCACGCGGTTGCTGACGTCAGGTCCCACACAGCCGCTGCAACCGGTTCGGCCCATCGAACCGCCTTCGCGCCGGCCCCCTTTTCGACGCCCATCGCCCGACGCTCGCCCCGAAAAACGTCTCAATCGGAACGCGCGGCTCCCCGAGCTGTCCGCATTTTGAGACGTCATCGGGGCAGAAGCCGTCACGCCGGCTGGGTGGCTCGCAGATTCCCGCTTAAGAAAGCTTCCGCCATCGCTTTGGGGACTTCTGCTTCCGCGAGAACGACCTGGGCCCGGTTCTCCTCGGTCAGTGCTTTCATCTCCTGCTCGTAGGCCACGGCTCGGGCCCGACGTTCCTCGGCCTTGGCCCGGGCAACCCGCATATCCGCCTCAGCCTGATCCGCCTGCAGCCTCGCCCCGACATTTTCGCCGACGTCCACGTCGGCAATGTCGATCGAGACGATCTCAAAGGCGGTCTGAGAATCGAGGCCTTTGTCAAGGACCGCGCGGGCGATCACGGTCGGGTTGGCCAGCACTTCTTTGTGCGTTTCCGAAGAGCCGATGGCGGACACGATTCCTTCGCCGACTCGAGCGATCACCGTTTCTTCGGTTGCGCCGCCAATCAACTGAGCTAGGTTCGTCCGGACCGTAACGCGGGCGCGCGCCTTCAATTGGATGCCGTCTTTGGCCACCCCGTCCAACGTACGTCGCCCGCGACGCGGATCGGGACAGTCGATCACCTTCGGGCTGACGCTAGTCTGAACGGCATCGAGCACGTCGCGGCCGGCCAAATCGATAGCCGCCGCCGTGTCCCAATTCAAACCCAGCCGGGCCCGGTGAGCAACGATCAACGATCGAACAACGCGAAGAACATTGCCCCCAGCCAGATAGTGCGCCTCGAGGTTCTGGTTGGTCACATCCGTCAGGCCTGCCTGAACGGCCATAATCTTGGCATCGACAATGATATTCGGATTGACCTTTCGCAATGACATGAAAACCAGAGTCAGCGGGCCAATGCGGGCACGAGTCATGAAAGCTCGCAGCCACAATTTGAAGTAGCGGGCGAACAAGGCCAAAAACAGCAGGCCGATCAACCCGCCAAAGAAAAGAAATACCCACATAATGAGCTGCGCGATCGGATTCACGACTGGTCTCCTCGTCGTTCCGGATTCTGGATCGTTCTTCCGCGCCCGGCCGTGCGGTCGCCGAACGTCCATTGCGGTGGCAGACCGTATTGTAAGGAGCGCCTGCTGAATTGCAAACTTTTCTCCGGGTTTTCATGATGACCGGCACGTTCGTCAGTCGCCACTGCGAACCTCTGCGCCGTGCAGCGGCTCGGCGATGCAGGCCGGAACGATCAGAGCGCTAGTCCGGGACAGCCATGGTTTTCCCGAGGGATTTCGAGCTTGGAACGATGCCCGCTGATGGGCGTGACGGAGCGTGGCCCTCCGGTGGACCGGCGGCTCCGGATAACAAAGACGAAGTCCTTGGTTGGGAGATGTGCGTAGGATGGGCACGCTGTGAGCATGATTGTCCTACGGATTGACACCGTCCTCCATTGGCCTCTTCAATCGAAGGCCGAGTCCGATTGGGAAACCGGGACGCCTGCCGATTTCCACCGACGCGAGTCGTCAGAAGTGCAATGAACGGGAATAATGACGGGAGAAGAAGATGAGTGTCGAAGCCAAACTCGAGAAACTGAATTTGCAACTGCCGCCTGCGCCGAAACCGGCGGGGACCTACCAACCGATTCTTCAGATCGGTGACCTGTGCTACCTGTCCGGCCACATTCCGGTCCGCGCGGATGGAAGTTTGATCCAAGGCAAAGTCGGTGCCGATCTGAGCGTAGCCGAGGGCCGCGAGGCGGCTCGAACAGTGGGCCTGTGCCTACTGGCCAGTTTGAAAAACCATCTGGGCACACTCGACCGGGTCGTTCGCATTGTGAAAGTGTTCGGAGTGGTCAATGCGTCGCTCGACTTCCAGGATCACCCTCAAGTGATCAACGGCTTCAGCGACTTGATGGTCGAGGTGTTCGGCGAAGCGGGCCGAGCGGCTCGCAGTGCCATTGGCGCGGCGTCTTTGCCGGCCAACGTGGCCGTCGAGATCGAAGCCATCGTTCAGGTCCGCGAGTGACGGACTCATGAGCACGGATCGGCTGATGGACGTACGAAGACTCCATGAGTTGATGGATGGCAGCGGTTAAGCGCGTCGAATTCTCCGGGGCAGTGAAGGTCTGGGGGCTCACTTCGTTTGGCCAAGGCCACCCAGCCGTGCGCGTGAATCCGTATTGACTTGCGCCCCGTAATCCGATAATGAGCGCCTTGTCAGCGGCGCCGGAGTAGGACGTTCGTCCTCGCTGCGGAAGCACTCTCCGATCTGCTCTTTCTTCATTTCCTGTCCGAACGTCTGTTCCAACGTTTTTCCGTCTCCAGAAACGATTCCTTTCTGCAATCGAGGTCGCCTCATGTGGTGTTTAAAGCCTCTGCAGTTTCTTCTGCGCGCGTTAACTTCAGACAACTCCGCCGGCCAGCTTGCAGCGGCCTTCTCGTTGGGTCTGCTGATCGGGCTCGTGCCGAAGGGCAATCTCCTGGCCGCCGGTTTGATGCTGATTCTCTGCGTTTTCCGAGTGAACTTGGGTCTTGGGCTGTTGGCAGCTTTCGTCTTTTCGTGGATCGGCGTTCTGCTGGATCCCGCCGCCGACCGCTTGGGATACTGGCTGTTGACGATGCCGAGCTTACAGCCCTTTTGGAGCCAATTCTTCAACATGCCCGTCGCTCCTTGGACCGCTTTGAACAATTCGGTCGTGTTGGGGAACTTTCTGATCGGGCTGGTTTTGGCTGGCATCAGCTATTTCTGGCTGAAGCCGATTCTGGCTCGTCACGCCGCGCGATGGATGGCCTACCTGCAGCGTTATCGGATTGTCAAAGTCCTTTGGGGATTATCGGTCGTTAGCAAAGTCGCTTAGCGGAACCGAAAATGCGGTCGGAGGTGGCCGCGCAAGCGAAGGATCGCATCGAGTCATGATCAGGATGATACGAACAAGTGTCGCGCGGCTTGGTCGTCGACTGACGGCCTGGGCTCTGCGCCGTACGATGCGAGAAGTGGCCTCGAAAACTACAGCCGGCGACGCCCTCAAGCTGCCCCAGCAGGCTACAAGCCGGTCTCAGCGATCGGGGCTGCTTCGTTGGAGTTATTTACTGACGCGTGGGACGATCGCCGGCGTGGTCTGGGCCTTTTTCGCATTTGGCTTCGATCCTTTGCTGAGGATCGGACTGCAGTCGGCGCTGGAGCGACAGCTTGGAGCCAGGGCCGAGCTTCAAGCAGTGCGCACGGGCTTTTTTCCACCGACGGTCCGCATCACCGGGCTCCGGCTTGCCAACCGGAATCGGCCGGGGAGGAACCTCTTCGAGTGCGAGGAACTGAGGGCGAGGCTCGACGGCGAGGCGCTTCTGCGCAAAGCCATCGTCATCGACGACGGCGAAGCAGTCGGCTTGCGCTGGAACACCCATCGCGATGACTCGGGACTGCTGGACGAGGGCCGATCCGATCGAGCGGACGGCTCGGCTCATCCCCTCGCCGAGGCGCTCAAGACTTTCGGACGCATCTTGAGCGACGGTTTGGCCGAGAAGGCGAAAGAAGAACTCGATCCGCGATCCCTCGAATCGGTCCGACTGGCCGAGCAGTTAAGAGTCCAGTGGCAGCGCGACTTCGATGAACTGGAATCCCGCATCAAGAAAGTCAAGAGGGGGCTTGATGCCATCCGCCAGCGACTGAAGCAATCCCAAGGGAACGTGCTGGAGCAAATCGGTGCGTACCGAAAGATCGCCGTCGATGCCGAACGGCTGCTGCGCGAGTTGGACCAGGTACGTCGCGAAACCGAAAAGCTTCCGGACAAAGCCCGAAGCGATCTGCAACGGCTGGACGAAGCCAAGCAACGGGATGTGGAACGGCTGAAAAAGAAAGCGGCCTTAGTTCGACTCGACCCAGAAGAGCTGTCGCAGTTTTTGTTTGGTCCCCGGTTGGGCCCGTATGTCGCAGACAGCCTGGAATGGCTGCGGTGGAGCCGTCAGCGGAAGCATCTGGAGCGCTCGCCCGAACGAGCACGCGGTCGATGGGTCCTGTTTCCTCGTCAGGACAGGCTGCCGGATTTTCTCGTGCGGCAACTCCGCATCGCAGGACGCGGAGAGATTGCCGGAGCCGACGTGACGTTGAGTGGGGCGATCCGCGACTGGTCGTCGGCTCCGCGACAGTACGGACGCCCGACGATCGTCGAATTGGCCGGCCAGGGAGACGCCGATGTGCAGATCAAGCTGATTCTCGACGAAACGCAACCGACACCAAAGCATCATGTGCAAGTCGCGTTCGCTCAAAAGCGGCCGAGCCGCATCATTCTGGGGCAACCGGACCTGCTGGAGATGACCGTCGTGTCGCGCGCCTTGCGTTGGCAGCTCGAATTACAACTGACCGGCGATCGCGTGGATGGCCGGCTTCGTTGGCATCAAGCGCCCGTGCAGCTCGAGCCGGCCTTGCAGACCGTAGACGTCCAGTCAGAAGTCGCACGCTTTCTTCGTCAGGCGGTTGCCGATATCCATGAGGTCGAGGCGACGCTCTTGATCACTGGCAATTGGCCGAGGCCGAACTTTCAGGTGCAATCGAATCTGGGAGCCGTTGTCGCGAAAGGTCTCACGGCTGGCCTGGACCGTCTGGTGCGGGAACAGCAGCAACGACTGGCGGCACAGTTGGAGGGTAAGCTCACGGCTGAACTCAACGAACTGACATCCCAGTTCAATGATCGCTATGCCGGGCTGCTCCGGTCGCTGCAAAACGGCCAGCAGATACTCGACGATGCGGCGGCTAAGATCAGCCGTTCGCCGCTGCCTCTGGATCGGTTGTTTCGTCGCTGAAACAATCCGCGGTGGAGACCCTCGGGCCGGAAGCGGGCAGTCGTGCGGGACGTCCTGACCGAAGGGAATAATGTCGTGACCTCTGGAAAAACACGCTTCGTTGCAACCTCGGCGACAGCGTGTCAACAAAAAACGGAAGCTTCCGGAACGCCAGGCGCTTAACCTCTGCTTTCAAGACGTGCCAGTCGGTGAAAGCGTCCTCTGGACCGACCTTCGTTTTCTCCAACTCGGATCGGAGTTTCTGGGCGGGAGTCCATCACACTTGCTGTGCGCCCGTTTTTTCGGCCTTTTGATGTGGCGGTCCGCCGCCAATTCGCCAACTGGCGGGATTGTTCAGTTGGCATTCCTGCCGGGCAGAGTTAGCATGGGATGACCTATGTTCGCCCGCCGCGTGGAGTTATGGCGGTACGGGCGGCGACGAAAGAGGTTTGTCTCGCAAAGGGAGTTGACGAGAACTTGCCGGCGGCGAAGCTTCTATCAGATCAAGCCCCTTCTCGACGGGTTGTCCTATCTCCGCCAAGTCTTGTGAGAGAGACGTTTCGGTAGAGACGTTTCGTTGTCGGCAGGGAATTGCGGGAACGGATGTGGTGTGCGGTCCTGGTAGTGATTTGCCGACCAGTGAGGGTATCGACCGATGGCACTGCTGCAGCTAGTTCAAGGCGAACGGACCGGTGAGGTGTTTCCGATTTCGGGTCAGCGGGTCGTGATTGGTCGGGACCCGAGCTGTGACGTCGTGTTGTCGGTCCCGGCTGTAAGCCGTCGTCACGCGGCCATCGTGCAGATCGCCGACCGGTTCTATCTGGAAGACCTGGAAAGCAAGAACGGCACCTTTCTGAATGGTGTCCTGGTCGGCGGGATGACTGAACTTCGCGAGGGCGATCTCATCGACGTGTGCGACACGGTCTTTCGTTTCGTGGTCGAGGAATGGGATGAAAGTCGAAAAGGGGCTGCAGCGCCGTCAGACGAAGAGAAAGATCAATGGAATCTCGCTCGCACGGCCGTGACCCCCCCTGAGTTCCCCATTCTTCCCGAGGAGGGTGAGGAACCGGAACCGTGGGTTGTGGCCACGCTAACGGCCAATCCGGACGACAGCACCGTGCGACTGGGCAGCAATCTACCGAGAAAATTGCGAGGCGTGGTCGAATTGAGCCAATCGATCTGTTCGCAATTACGACTGAGCGAGGTGGAGCCGAGGATCGTTAACAGCCTTTTGCGCATATTCCCGCAGGCGGAAGCAGCCGCTCTGTTGCTGGTGGATCCCGAAACCAACGAGCTGCGGGTTTCGTCGATCAAGTACCGACACAAAGAGCTCGCCGACGACGCTCAAGCTCCTGTCAGCCGGACGATCGCGCGACGGGCGATGGAAACGCGGGAGGCGATCCTGTCGGCCGACTCACGCACCGACATTCGGTTTTCCGACGTCGAGAGCGTGATCGTGCGGAAAGTCGGAGCGATGATATGTGCTCCACTGGTGGGGCGAGCTCCTAAACCGGTGGGGGCTGTCCAGGTCACGACCAGCCAGACCGGAGACAAATTCACGGCTCAGGATTTGGACATCCTCGTGACGATCGCCACACCGTTTACACTTGCCGTGGAAAACGCGCGACTGCACGAAGAGGTCGTCCGGCAACGTGATCTTGCCCAGGCCCAGGCCGAGGCGTTGAAACGCAGCAATGAAGATTTGGAGCGGTTCAGCTATTCGATTTCGCACGACCTCCAGGCACCGCTCCGTGCCATCCGGTTTCATTGCGAGGAACTACTGGACCAGTTCGAAGATCAGCCGGAATCTCAGGTGTATTATCGCGTCAAACGAATTCAAGACGGCGCGATGCGACTCCGCAGGATGATCCGCGACTTGCTGGAATACTCACGGATTTCCTCTCGCGGCGACGTGTTCACGTCGGTCGATTTTGACGACGTAATCGACGAAGCGCTCCGCAATCTCGAGCCGCAAATTGCACAGGCCGGAGCGAAGGTCACCCGCGGGGCGATGCCGGAGCTGGCGGCGGATCGAGGCCAAATGGTCCGGCTGCTGCAAAATCTGATTGCCAACGCAATCCAATATCGCGCCGACCGTCCTCTTGAGATCGAGATTCGAGCCGACGTGGAAGACGACGCCTGCACCTTCAGTGTGCATGACAACGGAATGGGGATTCCGGACGATCAGTTGGACCGAGTCTTTGAGCTGTTTGAGCGTCTGCACACTGAAGAGGAGATTCCCGGCTCCGGAGCCGGCTTGGCGATCGCCAAACGCATTGTCGAAAGGCATGGCGGTCGGATTTGGGTTGAGTCGCAGCTCGGCGAAGGCAGTACGTTCTATTTCACGCTCCCCAATCGCACGATTGAACCCTAACGGGACAGTTGACCGATTCTGCGCCCGGGCGGGCAAGTCCAACGGAGCTTGCGCTGAGGGCACGAAGCATCCAGCCTGCTGTCGATCGGAACTCCCAGTTTTGAGATGATTCTGACGCCGATCGTGGCCGATGTGTCGCTTCGCAGCAGTCGTAGGTGGGCCCAGCCAGCCACAAAGCAGCTCGCAGTCGGAGTGGATTTGCGGGTGCGACGCAAAAAGCGTCCGCTTGGCGCGAGCGGGGCTCCGGCTGCTGGGCGTTTCGGCGGTTTCTCAGAACCATGTGAACGCCTGCTTCTGGAAGAACTCGACCACGTCTCCGAAGAAGACGTATCCCAAGCTGCGCTTGCCGCAGGCAATCTTGGCGCGGACCTCCGCGCCGATTCGGAGGGTCGGCAATTCAGTCGGATCGATCCTCACATAGGCCAGAACGATACTCCCGGCTTTTTCGGAGGCGTTTGCGCGCGTCGAGAGCCGCTCAAGCTTACCATGTAAAGGCACCTCGACATTCGTCGCCAGCACATACTCGACGTCCAGTTCCTTCGTTCCCAGCTTCCGTTGCGCGCGGAGGATGTGGCCCATGCGATGTTCTTCCACTTCCAATTCGAGTCGCCAAGGGCCGGTGTCGTCCATGACTTCCAACAGTTTCTCGCCACGCCGCACAGGTCGGTTCATCAGAAGCTGTTCAATCTGGAAGGTCGGGACGACGCCTGTAATCGGCGCCCGCACGGTCAATTGCTCGTCCCGCTGTTCCAGAATCTTCACCTGTTCGGCGGCGGCTTCCATCTCGATCCGCGTCTCTACGATCTGTCCCTGCAGGCGGATCTCATCATCGCGCTGAGCCGTTTTGATCGCCTCATCGTACTCGGCCATCAACGCGACGAGTAATTCACGTTTTTCGTCCCGTTCGTTACGAGCGGCTACGAGCTGGGCGCGCAGATCGTCATTGCGCAATCGGAGCAGAGGGTCTCCTTCCTTCACCCGTTGTCCGCTCTTGACATAAATCTCCACGACTTCCCCGTCCCAAGGAGCGAACACATCGCGCTGGATTACCGGCATCAGCTTTCCTTCAGCCGTGACTCGATAGGTTGCTGGGACAAAAACCATCGAAAGAATCACGGCGATTACAAGCAAAAGGACACCAAGGGCTTTTAGCCAATTCCGACCTTCCA
>JAADHY010000592.1 GCA_013151585.1 Planctomycetota bacterium | reverse complement strand
AAACCAGCACACACCTGGTCCGAGTCCAGAGATTGTTCCCTAAAGGGGGCAGGGAACGACGTGCTCATTCTGTAGGGTGGACATTCCTGTCCGTCACCGTTTTGACGGGCTAGCGCTTTGTCACAGGACAAGATTGGGATCGCCCCTTGTTGTGGCGTGGACGTCTCGCCCGCGGCCAGAAGCCGAGGCGGCTGCACCACAATCAACTTCAACCCCAACTTTTCGCTTTGACGAAGCCCCAGAAAACCCATCCTGCATCCCGAGCCGCATAACTTATTCTGACCGTTCCTAACCGTTCATAGGATGGAATATCTCTTTCCGATCGACAAGAGACACCCATGACAGGAGAATGCGCTGCCAGCTCCTGGGACTTTTGGCCGCTGGTCGCTTCAGCATGGCCCACGATGCCGCACCACCGGTGCTGGTCGCGTCGGCCACGGTCCTACGTCTCAACCTGTGGACGGCTGCGCGTTCCCGAAGCCAACTCAAAACGGTTCCGTCGCGCCGGTTACATCCGCAGTCTGCTGCAAAGGCCAGTTGAAAAGCCAGCCCACATCGGCCGTGCGCACAGGATACGGAGAAAAGCTCTCGAAGTGCAATGTTCGGCTGCCGCTTATGATCCGAGGTGGTGCAAGTGCCTTGCGAGCCTGAATCACGCCCCGGTTTCGCGTTTCGGGACCGGGTACTCGATCAACACGGCATAGCCGCACGCTTTGTGGTCTTCCGGCCGAAAGTTCGGGTGAATGGAAACGAGACGGGCACCCGAGTCGAGATGAAAAGACAGCACCGGGTCCAGAAGTCGACCCGTCTCCGTCCGGCGCCGGACGTATTCCTCGATCGGCATCTCAGAGTAGCGATAGTAGCGGACCGGACGTGTGAATCCGACAATGCGCCGGACTCCAGCCAGTCCCCGAGCGAATTCCACTTGATGGTCAATCATCAAGCGGCCGAGCTGCATCCAACGGTACTCGGGCAGCACCCCAACCCCAATCAACTGGTAAACTTCCCCTTTTGGGTCATGAGATCGGGTAAACCGCCCGAAATCGGTCAATCGATTGTGGTCGATGTGGCCGTTGTGGAGGACCCGTTCGGAAATGCGTTGGGCCGAAGAGACGGCCACGATCCGCCCGTTCTCTTCTGCCACCCACTGTCCTTCGGGGTAGACCGCAATTCGAGCCCGGAATTGCTCTTCCGTGGTGGCCAGTTCCGCCGGCCAACTCAGCCGGTCAACGTGGGCCATCTCAGCCGCCTCGCCCGGCCGAGCGTTTCGGATGTTGATACCTAAGTTTGCCATCGTATCAGACAATAAGAACGGTCAACGCGAACGCCGCGACGGAGCGGCTGCCAAACGGCCGTCAGCGTCCGCAGTCCCGCGACGGGCCGCCACCGGGGGGAAGTCTAATAGGTCTGCGGATTCGACTCAATTGAGAAATCTTGCCAAAATACTTTGTTTGACCGACAAACTACCGATACCCGGCCCTGAGGGGCTGGAAGACGTGATTGTCTGAGCAGGCCAGACCAGTTCTCGGTTGCCCGTCCGGGCCATCGGGCCGCGTGCTCCGAAGCCTCCGGAAGTCGCGTCGGCCGAGGTCATTGGGTCGATCCTGGCCGAGCGACGTTGGGGCTTATGGCATTCATCGTCCAAAGCGGCGACCTACGTTAGCTCCATGTGAGACCGCCGCGAGGGGCGGACCGTGAATTGGGCCAGCTACCTATCCATACACGACATAGAGGCAAATAACCCGATAGCACGAGTTTTCTCCGGTGCGTTCGGCTCCCCGGCCAGCTTTCCGCCGATCGACCGAGGGTGAGGTTCGATACTCAATGAAACGGATTTGCGTTTTTTGCGGAGCCAAAACGGGCCGCAATCCCGTTTACCGGCAGACGGCTGCCGAGCTGGGACGGCTCCTGGCCTCGCGTCAGCTCGGACTGGTCTTCGGTGGCGGCAGCGTCGGGCTGATGGGAGCGGTGGCCGACGCGGCTCTGGATTCCGGGGGCGAGGTGATTGGCGTCATCCCGCGAAAGTTGGCTCGCAAAGAGTTGCGGCATCCGCGTGTGGCTCCAATGCACATCGTGGAAAGCATGCACGAGCGGAAAGCGTTGATGGCCGAGTTGGCCGACGCCTTCGTCGCTCTGCCGGGCGGGCTGGGGACGTTTGAAGAGCTGTTCGAAGTAGTGACGTGGGCTCAGTTGGGCTACCACGCCAAGCCTATCGGTCTTCTCGACATAGGCGGTTACTTTCAGCCGCTGATTCAGCTTATCGAGCATGCCGTCAAGGAGGGCTTCATCCGGCCGAAACATCGGCAGTTGATCGTGGTGGACTCCGAGCCCGCGGCGTTATTGGATCGGCTGGCCACGCACCGGCTGCCGTCGGTTCCGCGGTGGCTGGGACCGCANNCGTAGCTCGCACAGTTCTCGGATCGCAACCGATCGCGCCACGTCTCGGAGACTTGCCGACATTTGCGGCTCCCTTCGGCCGGCCCAGAGCTCCGCTCACGCGCAATGAAAAAAAGATTTGGCGGCCCAAAGGTGCCTAGACAACTGACCATAAAAGCGAGGGACCTGGTCGTGGCGAGGCGGCGAAAATCATGGCCCCCTTCCGGGTACGCTTTGCGTGGCCTGTGGTTTGAAGGTATGATGGAGCCATGTTATTCCTCGTCTTGTTCCCTGTCATGTTGCTCTGAAGTGCGAAGGTCCTGGACAGCAAGTCCAAAGCTTATTGGGTTGGAACTGACAAGGACAGATTGATCAGCACGACCGGCTCGCCGGGACGCAAATGAGCGTGTGCGCGGGCGGGTTTTCAGAAGCGCGCCGATGCACTGGGAGCAACAGGTTCAATACGCTTCGCTGACCGACGTCGGTTTTCGGCGGCGGAACAACGAAGACCAATATGCGGTTCACTTAAGCCCCGACCGGGAGACGTGGAGCCGTTACGGCCACCTGTTCGTTGTGGCCGATGGGATGGGCGGGCATGCGGTCGGCGAGCTAGCGAGCAAGATCGCCATCGACACGATTCCGCATATTTTTTTCAAACACCGAGCCCGCGATGCTGCGGAAGGGCTCAAAGCCGCCATCGAAGCGGCGAATGCGGCCATTCACGGACGTGGTTCGCAGAACTTTGACTTCAACCGGATGGGGACGACTTGCGCGGCCCTGGTCCTGACGCCGAACGGTGCGATCACCGGTCACGTCGGCGATAGTCGGGTCTACCGGATCCGCGGTGGCCGAATCGATTTGCTTACGCAAGACCATTCGTTGCAGTGGGAGCTGGAACGCCGGGGGCGGCTGCAACCGGAGCACGTGATCCTCAACGAAGCTCGCCATATCATCACGCGCTCGCTGGGGCCGGAAGAGTCGGTGGAAGTCGACCTGACCGGTCCGCACACGATCTGGCCAGGCGACGTGTTTGTCCTGTGCTCCGACGGGTTGACCGCTCACGTGTCGGACGAAGAAATCGGCATACTGGCTCGCGAGCTTCCACCGAAAGAGGCTTGTCGGCTTCTGGTCCACCTGGCCAATCTGCGCGGCGGGTCAGATAACATCACGGTGATTGTGGCTCGGGTCGGCGAGATGCCCTCCGGCGTGTCGATCGAACAGCCGGCCGCTGCGGCTCCTACCCGAGAAGCGGCCAGTTGGAAATTACTGGCGGTCTATTGGGGACTGGCGGGCCTTTTCGTCGCCGGAGCGGTGCTGATTCTGATGGGGCGGGTTTT
>JAADHY010000470.1:3086-4056 GCA_013151585.1 Planctomycetota bacterium | reverse complement strand
CTCGTCGTCTTTGCGATCCAGTTGCCCTGGACCGCCACACGGCTTTAAGCAATTCCCGCCTCGGCAACTCGCTGTGGCCGAAGGCTGCCAGTCACTCTCGCTAGAAGTTGACCGGCCGGTTGTCCGCGATGTAGTTCAACAGCACGAACGTGAAGTAATCGATGCTGTCGCTAATAAAACGCACCGAGCCATCGCCGAGGACGAAGTGAGCTCCGCCGGCATGGCCGCTGTTGAACTGCCAAGCGTACGCCTTTCTGATGTTGTCCCGGTTGCTCGCCCGGACACACCAACCGGCGGGCCATTGTTTGTTGATGGCCCAATTGGCCCAGCTCCCCCGCCAGCGAGGATCGTTGGGATTCCGGGTGTCGCCCACGACATGACCGTGGATGCTGGTGTGCACACCGGCCAGTCCCCAAGGGCCGAAGTGCGTGCTGCACTTATAACGTCCGCCCCAGGACTCGCCAACGGCAATGCTCGTCGACGTCCCGTCGGTAATATCGCGGATCCGTGCGGCGCCATTGTTGCCGAAAATCCCCCGACCGTACGCCCACCAGCTTCGACTGAGGCCCCAGTTGTAGTTGTAGTCGTAGTCCGTCTTGTTGCCGGTCGCCAGCAGGTAGCTAGACCGCGGGACATTGCGTCGCGAATAGAATCGCGCTTGCCCCTCCCGGAATGTCGATCGCTCGCCCGCGTGAGGATCGGACGGGCACTCCAGCACCGACAAACGCTGCTGATAAACGGCCGCATTGATCGTGTCGTCGCCAGCGACCCCGGGGCACGACGTTGCGCCTCGAAGCCAGCCGATGTTGTCGCAATCCATGCTCGAACAAACGTTGAAATTGTATTGTTCGAACAAGGGCGCTTGATCGAGGTAAGACAGCATCATCACCCAGGCGGTGGTATTCAACGTCAAATAGCCCGGAGTAGCCCGGTCCCGCGAACGTCCCGAGTTAATTAGCGCCGGAGGAAA
>JAADHY010000470.1:0-3079 GCA_013151585.1 Planctomycetota bacterium | reverse complement strand
GGAAACATGTTGTACGAGTCGTGATAGTTGTGAAGAGCCAGCCCGATTTGTTTGAGGTTGTTTCGGCACTGAGTTCGGCGAGCGGCTTCACGGGCTTGCTGCACGGCCGGCAGAAGCAGGGCAATAAGAATCGCGATGATCGCGATGACAACCAGCAGCTCGATCAGCGTGAAGCCGGAGCGGAAGCGAAAACGTCTGGACATGGTTCATCCCTCCTTTCACAAGAGAACAAGAACGCGAACGCGCACACACATTGTGTGTGGAGAGCCAAAAAACGCTCTCCGCAGAACACACGAAAACGCTCTGATAAGACCTGACTCTTAGACACTTGACATGTTGGCCCGCTATGAGGGGAACCGAACACACGCGATTCAAAATACCCGGCCAAACCACGAGTGTCAAGCACTCGTTAAGTACTTTTTGCGCGAGACGTCAAATCGGCAAAAGCCGAGAATGGCGAGAGAAGTGAGGGCGAGAGGGGACTCGAAAAGGGGCCGGAAAGCTAGGCGTTTTGATCGAGAGGGCCACTTTCATCTTAACGTACGTATAGTGACGCTCGGACGGCAATTGGACGGAATGAGTCGACCGAAAACAACGGGAAAGCGCCGTCTGCAGTCCCTTCCCACGCGGCAAGCCGGTGCGACGATCGGCCGGGTAAGAACCCTCCTACCCGGCCGCCTCGGCGATCACCCATTCCCGCAAGCGTGAGAGAGGACAAGGGTTGGCGGCATCCAAATGGAAACCGTCCCTTCTCCCCTCGTCTCGGGGGAGGTGCCCGATGGGCGAGGCGAATGAGGGGAAATAGTCGTCGGGTGGAATGCCTACCCCCCCAAATGGCCCCATGCCACGCGTCTGCGGGCATACCAGGTGCGGTGGCCCCTGGCTAGTGTCTTCCTTCCCGACTTGCGCGCAGGGCGCGAACGTCTTCTTGCGGCCAAGAAGTTATGTAAACGCAACGCGCTAGCGTGCGGCCGGCTCGATTCGACTAGCGAAAAGTACCGGAGGCTAGCGTCCTCCGCTCACACGCTCTTGGTTGCAGCGGTCAGGTCGCGTTAAGGCTTTTTTCCGCTCTTTTTAGGCGCACGGCCGGTTTTCAGTCGGCGGTCGAGTTCTTCGGAAGACAGATTGGCAGCCTCGTCGGCTCCCATTACCTCGTCGATGCGATCGGTCGCAGTCTCTTCAGCCGTACGAGGAATCTCTTGACCCGGCGGGGGCGGGGCGGGGTTCGTTGGCGGCTCTGCCCCGGAACATCCAGCGAGAACACAGGCCAAGGACACTGTTGCCGTCAATAGCAGCATGCGAATCATAGAAGCCTCCCATCTTTGA
Organism: Planctomycetota bacterium; assembly: GCA_013151585.1. Taxonomy (GTDB): domain Bacteria; phylum Planctomycetota; class Planctomycetia; order Planctomycetales; family Planctomycetaceae; genus JAADHY01. Next base: position 1,753 of record JAADHY010000470.1, on the reverse strand, counting down.
CTCACGTCCAGAGCAAACGAATCATGTTGCTCTCAAATGAACTTCTTCGGTGGACTACTCCACCGATAAGTCCCGTCCGCGCAACGCTTGGACCGCACTTTACCTGGGGTTGGGCCCCCACGGAGAACGAGCTTGCTCGGGGCGCACTCGCTCGCTGGGAGCGCGGTGAGGGAACGTAAACCTCGTAACTTTCACGGAATTTGCAGGCGCGCCAAGTGCCGTCGCCGTTCGATTCCCGAATCGACAGCGGTTGTCGATTCCCGGACTCGCAGGGCGCCTTGTTTCGGCGCCCCGTTCGGCCCGCCGTTAACGGAGAGGGGCATCCCCTACGGTCCCCAACGCTCGCCCGAGCCAACAGCCCCGCGGGTCAGACTTGCCAGCGGGCGATTCCATTTGCGTCAATACTCTCCGATCGGATTGCCGTCGGCCATGCGCCCGAGGCGGTCCAGTGTGATCAGGTCCGTGCTGTCGTTGACGAAGCGAACGGAACCGTCCGCCAGAGCGACATGCGCACCGCCAGCGTGAGTGCTGCCCACGGTTCCCCAATTGCCCAGGGTCCCGGGGCGATAGTAGCGCCATTGCGTCCCCCAAGGGCAGCACGGCCAAAAGTTGATTCCGCGGTTCATTCCTTGGGGATTGCTGAGCCAGCCGCCGGTCGGGTTCCATGTAATGTCGACGCCGGTCCCCACCCATTTCGAATATCCCCAAGTGGGAGCCCGACCATTAATGACCCCGAGAGTTGTCTCGGCCAGCATGACCGTGTTGCTGGAGCCGTCGCGAACGTCGCGCATTCGGCAGCTCGATTCGATTCCGAACATAGAGCGGCTCTGACTGCCGATTCGGCCCCAATTGGCGCACCATCTTGAGTATCGATGCGCCTGGAAATCGTAACTGGTCTTCGCTCCCTGCAGGTTTGGCGAATTCGAGGGGTCGATCTGATAGTGCGCTGCCGTAGTGACAATGCGAGGGCTCTGATCGTCTGAGGGGCACAAAAACGCGTCCAACACTTGCGATACGACCAAAGCGTTGCCGCTGGCGGTCGGGCTGCCTTCCAAAACGTTCGACCCGCGCACGTAGGCGCCCGCGGCTTGTCTTGGGTCAAACTGGTCGTAGAGAGGAGCTTGTTCGATGAAAGGTAACAAAAGCACCCAACCGCGGTGATTCTTAGCTCGGTTCCCACCGGGCAAAACGTAGGAACCTCGCTCACAAGAACCATGGGCACTCACTGAGTAAGGAAACACCTTGTATGTGGAGTGATAGTTGTGAAGAGCCAACCCGAGCTGCTTGAGGTTGTTACGGCATTGAGTTCGGCGAGCGGCTTCCCGGGCTTGTTGCACGGCCGGCAAAAGCAAAGCGATCAAGATGGCGATGATCGCGATGACAACCAGCAGCTCGATCAATGTGAAGCCTGATCGGAAACGAAAACGCCTGGACATGGTTCATCCTTCCTTTCTCAAGAGAACAAGAACGCGAACGCGCACACAGTTTGCCTGAGGAAAACCAGTCGGGGGGCTCCGCAAAGCACACGAGAACCTTCCAGCGAGACTTGGCTCTTAAGCCCTATGAAGTGTAAAGCTGCCACGAAACGGATCTGAAATACAGGATACAAAATATCCTGACAAATCAATCCTGTCAAGTACCTGTCAAGCTTTTTCTTCTGTACGGGTGCATGTCAGCTTTTGCGCGCAGGCAGAAGTGCTGCAAAACGTCAATAGGAGAAATTGATGATTTTGTGATAAACTGCGTCGAGTGG
>JAADHY010000669.1 GCA_013151585.1 Planctomycetota bacterium | reverse complement strand
GCGTCGAGCTCCGGGCGCAAGGCGTCGAGCTCCGGGCGCAAGATGCCGGGCTCCGGCCGATCCGCGCTCGGCACCCGCAGCCTCGTTCCCGGCACGTAATAGGTCGCCGCGCCCCTCCCTCTCTGCTCCAACAAGCCGGCGTCCCGCAGCCGGCGCAGACGCGCGCTAGCCGTCAAAGTGTCCACGCGGTTGATGGACCGATAGGCGGCGTTGTCGATCGCTCCGAGCTCGCGCAACACGATCAACGCCCGCGCCTCGTCGTCGCTCAGGTTGCAATCCTTGAACTGGCTGAGCCAGGCCCAGTCCGCTTGGCTCAGCAGGTGCACGACCAACAGCCGCACGGTAAATTCGTCTCGCTGGCGGTCCGATTCGAACAACGGATGGGTCAGGTTGGCCTGCTCCATGGCTTCGCGCATCGCGCGGATGCCGGTGCCCTTGGTCTCCGCATATCCGACCTCATGCAGGATGGCCGCGATCTTCGGGTTGCGCGTGACCGATCCGGGCTCTCCCAACCGTTCCTCGGGCACCAGCGAATGACCCGGGTTCTTGAGCTCGATCCGGTTGGCATAGCGGATGATTTGCACCGGCTGATGGCGGCGGTAACTCCGGTGCATCAACGCGTTGACCAGCGCTTCGCGGATCACCTTACGAGGGATAAGCGGGATATCGCGCCGTTGGATGCCGTCCTCGTCCAGGGAGAACGCTTTGGGGATGTCCTCCAGTATCTGGCCAACCAAACCGGGGATCGTCAGCAGGAGGGGACCGAGCTTTTCGATGGACTGGTATCGTCGATCCGGATCCGGGACCCATTCTCGTCCCTCCACGCGGATGTAGTCGACGCGCGTCATCGGCAAATGGCGACGCAGGGCGATCGCTTTGCCGAAGACGACCAGTCCGGCCAGAGTCAAGCAAACTCGGCCTTCAGCACGCCCCGTGGCTCCCAGTGCGTAGAGCAAATCCTCGTCGGAGTAGCCCAGCAATTCGCTTTCCGCCCCGCTTTCGTTTCGCAGACGCCGGTACTCGCGCACGGCTCGAGGATCGACGTCGTCCAGAGAAGTATCTGGCAGCGCCGCTTCGTCATAGGAACGTTGCCCGCGCAACTGGTAAAACAGCGCGATGTCGTCGTCGGTGCAGAGTTGATTGGTGGATCCGATGCGGCGGTATGCGCCGTTGTGAACGCCTTTGCGTTTGATGTAGACAGGCTTGTGATGGGGCGGCACTTCAGGGACGTACGCAACGATCACGTTCTTGCCAGCGTACGGTTCCACTCGGATATCCGGCCTGATAGGGACATTGAAGGCATCGCGGCATTGCGTCGCCAGATCGGCCTGGACTTGATCTGGGTTCGACACTCCGACGACTTCATAGTCTGGAAACAACGCTCCCTCTTTCCGTCCGACTCCCAGCAGGAGATATCCGCCTCCCCGATCAGGCTCGTTCGAGAACGCGGAGATCGTGTTCAGAAGGCTCTTGCCAAGTTCTGTCGTGAGTTTCGCCTCGATCTCCACCGTCTCGTCCCCGGTGCAGAGGCGTTTCCAAAGCTCGTCGAAAGCGAGAACATTCATGCCGCGAACATCCTCAGCTTGGTCTCGTGCAGCAGTTCGGACGGCTTGCCTGCTTGCCGGAGCGCGTCCAGCCCGCCGGCGGCTCGGACTTCGGGCGTCTGGAAGATTTGCGGGTTTTCCAGTTCTTCGGTTCCGCCGCGCTCGAACTGACCGGCGATCGCCCGAATCGTGGCCCTGGCCCCTGCAGGCAGGGCGTTCAGCCAGTCTTCGTGTTTGTAACTGAAGGCAAGCACCCGCTCGGTTCGCGTACGGGGATTCATACCCCAGCCCAGTTCAGCCAAGACGTCGTACACGTCATAGTCTTCCCTGTCGTCCACCATGCGGACCACGTTCGGCGAGTAGCCGGCGCTGACAAGCGTATCGATCAGTTCACGCCGCGATGGCGGGTTTACCCAGAGGGTGCGAAATTCGTCGAGCGTGTGCGCCTGTTCCACCAGCTTGGCGGCCAGACGTGCTTTGTACTCCTCGACCGGCACGGGCATGGCCCGACCATCTACGTCGGTCACGATGTAGCGGCCGGCTTCGGTGATGCAGACGTCGAACCCTTCGACGCGAATCGTAGGCTCCGGTGGCGATGGTTCAGGCGGCTGTTCCTGCTCCGAGCGTTCTCGCGGCTTGCTCGGCGGCTTGACGACAAAGTCCTCACCAAACAGTCGCGTCGCGTCCGTATAGTCGTAGACGCGGAACATGAGCTTGCCGGAAGGTGGATCGATCCGGGTGCCCCGCCCCACCATCTGGTAGAAGCTGATAGGAGACTTCAAATACTTGAAAAACACGATGTTTTGGACACACGGCACATCGACACCCGTGGTCAGCAAGTCTACGGTGGTAGCGATGAAATGGCTGCGCGATGAGCCGCGGAAATCCGGAAGTTGGTCATTGCCGCTGGCCGCCGCCGTGCATTTGAAGGCGTACGGATCCAGCCGTTCCTTGCCCGTCGCTGTGCACCAGCGGGCATAGAGGTTGTTCATCTCAACAGCGACGTCGTCGGCATGGCGGTCACGGGCACAGAAGATGATGGTTTTCTGTTCGGGGCCGCCGGTTTCGAGCAAGTAATCGAATAGGTCGAGGCACATGGCCTCGACTCGATCCGGGAGCAGCAAGCGGTTCTCATATTCCGGAGCCACGTAGTAGTCTTGGACTTCCTCGCGTGAGACAGCCTTGCCAGTAACGGCGTCTACCGGCCTGCGCGCGATCACCTCCTCTCCCGCGACGCCCGTCTCATCGAGGTTGACGCGGCCCTTGACGATCTCGCAGGCGGCAAGGTAGCCGTCTTCGATGGCTTGTGCCATCTCGTACTCGTAGACTGGTTCGCCGAAATAGGCGATGTTGTTGGCGGTGATTTGGGCGTCTACGGTCGCCTCCCTGGTCCATTGCCTGCATTTGAATTGCCGGGGCGTCGCGGTCAGGCCGATATGGACGGCATCGGCGTTGCGAGTGAGCACCAGCGACCATTTGCCCCACGCCGAACGGTGGCACTCGTCGATCACGACATGGGTGAAGTAGTTTTCCGGGTAGTGCGTGGTCAGGAACGTGGCGTCCCCATTCTCGGTGTCCACGCCCAGGGTTTGGTAGGTTGCGATGTGGATGCGGGCGTTCTTGGCGTTGTTGGTGCCGTCCGGTCGGCGGAACACCTCGGCCGCGTCGGCGCCGAAGACGTTCTGGAACGCTGCCAGGGCCTGAGTGCGCAGCTCG
>JAADHY010000375.1 GCA_013151585.1 Planctomycetota bacterium | reverse complement strand
GTGCGGCGGAATTCGCGATCAAAGGCCTGGTTACCCACGGTTCATTGCCGGGACTACACGGGCGCCGACAGTCGGCGCGCGATGCTACCAAAGCGTCCCGCTTCTACGCTTATACAAAGAACATCCCGCCGGTGCGACTCATGGACTTGCAACGAAGGAGGGGTCTGGCTGCTTTTCGGAGTGATCGCGACGCATAGGGACATCGACCAAGTTGACAACCTCCCGGACTCCGTCGGCCATCGCTCGGCCGTTAACGATCACCAACAACGCCGCCAAGAGGATCAGGAGGAAGGTGATCGCCGGCCAAGTCAGGCCGCCTCCCAGGATAGCGTGCGCGTCAGCCACCGCTTCGAGCGTGACAAACGGGTTTGCGATGAAACTGGGCGAATAGCCCGCGGACCATCTGGCCGCTCCGAGCGCGTACGGAAGATAGGGGCCCACACAGCCGACGGCAAACAAGAACAGCACCAGCACTCGCGCGTGCACGGGTTTCAAATCCGGCCGTGACCGGCAAAGAACGCGCGAGAGGAGGCAGCCCAGGCAGACGTAAATGACAACGTAGGCACACAGGGCGGTGACCCATGGGAATATCCAGGTGTCTGCCCGTGTGCTCATTGCCGCGAGGCTGCATGGGATCGCCCAAAGCATCGCCACGTGGAGCAGCACGTAGACGCATCCTCGTGCTCCGCCGGGCAGAAAAGGCGCCACTAAAAACCGCAGCCAGCGACGTCGCGGCAGTCGGCGTCGAACTCGTCGCGACAGCGCATCTTCCTCGGTCGCGACAAACAAACCCACGGCGGCCCAGTGGATGGCCGAAAGGGCGGAAAAGAACGCGAGCATTTCTTCGTCGGCGCCCCAGAGTCCGCCCGCCCAGAACGCCTGCGCCGTCACGACAATCACCCACAACAGCCAGAATTGAAGCGAGCAGGTCACTCGGATCCCTGTGCTGCGGTTGTCGGCTGCGAAGGTCAGTTGGGCGGTGGCGATCTGTTGAGCCAAAATAAAGTACGAGCAACCGACTGCCAGGACCGCTCCCCACGTGAACCAGAATTCCGGATCATCCAAGGGCAGCGATTCGCCAAAGCTGATCCACAGTGAGATGGAGCCGTAGATTCCGATCACCAGCCACACCAGCCCTCCCACCAAGACCACGGACATGGCGGTCTGGCCCCTTTTCTCTTTCACGATCGAGCTGAGCATCAGCGCGATCATGCAGCAGAACATGGATCCCAGCAAAGACAGAATCAAAACGAACGCGACCATAGCGAAATCGAAACCCTGCAGCAGCGAGGTAAAGGCAATGAAAGGGGCGATGGCCGAATAGTACATGAGCGTCTGCACCAAGGAACTGAGCAGTTTCCCCCAGATGATTTGTCGTGGCTTCAATGCCGTGATGCTCAGAAGCTCGTACGTATTTTGCTCTCGTTCGGTCAGCAAGCTGCGGAAGGAGCCGTAAGGAACCACTGCAAAGATCGCGCCCGTCAAGACCAGATAGTAAAACGCAAAGAACGCGCGCCCGACGTTCCCGTATTCGAGCGAATCGCCCGCGTTTGCGATCCCGACCACGGAGATCAGCCAAGCCGCCGCCAAAAGCAACATGAATGTGATGACGAACTGCCGGCTTTTCAGCGACTGCCGGACCTCCTTGACGAGAATCGGATTGACGTGATCGCTTAGCCATTCCAGCCACCGCGAGGCTCGTTCGATGGCCGTCGCTTTTTCGGCAACAGCGGCTTCCGCCATGGCTTGCAGCCCCCTCTTGTGCCTCGGATTTCGCCTTGTTCGGTGCCCGGAGGCTGACGCCTCCGGTTCGCCTCTCAACTCTCAACCCTGAACTCTCAGCCCTCAACCCGCAACCTTAGACCCTCAACCCTTCACTGCGTGATCCCGTTCGTGATGTTCATGAACGCATCTTCCAATGTTTGTCGTTCGCTCTGGAACTCAATGACCGAGAAGCCTTCCTCGATCAGCTTTCTCAGCAGGTCGTGCTGAGACTTTTCGTCTCCGTCGAGTTGGAAGTCGACGCGGTCGCCGAACAGTTGAACCTGGCTCACAAAGGGCTGCTCCATGAGCCATCGTTCCACGCCATCGGCTCCGCTGAGAACCCGCACGCTCAGGTCACGCCCGACCCGGCGACGGGACCGTTCCCGGTGCTGATTCTGGATTTCTGCGATCGTCCCGCTCGCCAGAACGCGGCCGGCTTCGATGATCGTGGCCGAATCGCAGATCTCGCTCAGTTCAGTGAGAATGTGGGAGCTGATCAGGACGGTTTTCTGCATCTCGGTCGCCAAAAGCCGGATGAGCTCGCGGACCTCGACCCGCGCTCGCGGATCCAATCCAGCGGCCGGCTCGTCCAGGATCAACACTTCTGGGTTGTGAATCAGAGCTCGGCAAGCAGAGCCGTTGGGCCATGCCTTTGGAGAGCGTATCCACGCCTTTGTCGGCCAGCTTTCGCAATTCGGTGAAAACCAGCACGTGCTCGACCGCATCGCGCCGAGCTGCTCCGCGCAGTCCATAGGCCCGCGCAAAAAAGTCTAAGTACTCGACCACGTTCATGTTCCGGTACCGGCCGAAGCTATCGGGCATGTAACCGATCTGCCGCCGGACGGCGTCGGCATCGTCGATCACGCTGTAGCCGCACACGAAGGCGTCTCCGGCGGTGGGCACGTCCAAGGTCGCCAGAATGCGCATTGTCGTGGTTTTGCCGGCACCGTTCGGTCCGATGAACCCCATGATCTGGCCGGCGGAGACCGTAAATGAGACATCGTTGACGGCCTTCAATCGTCCGAAGTACCGGTGGAGGCTTCGCACCTCAAGCGCGGGCGCCCCGTCTCCCTGGTCGTTACCGCCGGCCCGCGTCGCCGTCACTGCCGGCGATTCAGCGCTGGCCGAACAGACTTCCCGTTCCTTTTCAGACATTGGTGACGCGTTTCTTGTCATCGGCTCGAAGTGTGAACGTTCCAAGAATGGATCAACGTCGACCGAGAGATGCGAATGATGGGGATATCAATAGTACCCCAACAAAACATGCTGATGATTGATTTCTCTAGTTCCTTCGACGCCCAGGTCGACGCCCGGATTCTCGCCCAGGACCGCGACGTAAGACCGAGGTGTTAGCGGGTGGTACCGGCCCCAATCGCCCAGCCGCCTTAGTTCGCTTTCCAGGAGGCTCGCGGATGAAGGCACAGGCGAAGAAGACACAAATGGGTAACGCCGTCGCGTTCCAATGCCCAACAGCCCCGATCGGGATATCCGCACCCCGACCGGCATCTCCGGGCGATATCGAGTCAACAGAGAGCCCATCGCCCGGAGGTTTTCCTTACCCGCAGTTCGCAGCTTTGCAGTCGCTCCCGCTGGAATTTCACTGCCGAAAAA
>JAADHY010000408.1:4989-6170 GCA_013151585.1 Planctomycetota bacterium | reverse complement strand
GCCACGATCGATTCTCGAGCCGATCAGGCCGAACCGGCCGGAACCGGCACTCGCAGAAAGTTTCGTAACAGGCCATAGCCGGCATCGGTCAAGTAACTCTCGGGATGAAACTGAACACCAAAGATCGGATACGCGCGATGACGAATTCCCATAAGCTCGCGAGGATGATCGGGATCAGCGGTCCACGCGCTGACATCAAACTCCTCAGGCAGCGACTCCCACCGCACGATCAAACTGTGATACCGCGTCGCCGTAAACGGATTGGTCAGCCCCTCGAAGATGTCGCGTCCGTCGTGATGAATCGCCGACACTTTCCCATGCATCAGCCGGTCGGCCGCGACCACCTCACCTCCGAAAGCCTCCGCAATACACTGATGCCCCAAACACACCCCCAGCAAAGGCACCCGCGGGCCGAAGTGCTTGGCGACCTCTTTCGAAATGCCCGCCTCGCGTGGTGTGCACGGACCAGGCGAAATGATGATCCGCTCCGGCGCTAACCGCTCGATTTCGGCGATCGTAATCTGGTCGTTGCGCGCGACTTCGATCCGGAGTCGATCGTCAATCTCGCCAAGCCGCTGAACCAGGTTGTAGGTGAAGGAATCGTAATTGTCGAGGACGAAGATCATCGACCCGGTTTCCGTGAGAGTCTTCGTGTGCGCTAACTTCACACGTTGTCCGCGGGCCCGCCGAGGTACTCGAAAGGGATGCTTGTCCCCACGCTCGCCTCGGCAGCACACGGAAGCGGAGTGAAAGGACCGCCGCAAGGGGTTTTGCGGTCAAGGCTTACGTCATCTCTCCTGCACGCGGGGGAGGGCCGGGCGCCGAAGGCGAGCCGGGTGAGGGCCCTTTTCATGCGCCCTCCGGGCCCCTTCTCTCCCCAACGGGGGAATGGGGGAGAAAGGGCATTGTTTGCGGCATCGTCAGTTTCCGTGGTGTGTCTCTCCACCGATTTTGCGACCGATGCAGCCGTCGTCGTGCCCTCCCTCCTTTGGCTTCGATCCATCCGCTTCTGACTTCGATCAGGCGTGCCCCGCGTCCGGGACGCCTCCGCCGAACGCCGGGCCTCTTAAGGCATCATGCTAAGCAAGCCGACCGCAAAGGGAAAGGGTGACCTTCTCCGGCGCAGGAACGATCGATCTCTCGCGCCGACCGGCACACGACACCCGCCGTTCGATCCGCTC
>JAADHY010000408.1:2443-4967 GCA_013151585.1 Planctomycetota bacterium | reverse complement strand
CAGCGCACGCTGCTGGGCAAAAAACTCTCGCAAGATCGCTCGACAAGGCTCTTGCAAGACGCCGCCCAGGACGGTGGCGCGGTGATTCAGTCGCGCGTCATTGGTGATCTGATACAAGGTGTGGCAAGCGCCGGCTTTGGGATCGGAGGCCCCGTAAACGACCGTCGGAATCCTCGCCTGCACGATCGCGCCGGCGCACATCGGACACGGCTCCAGCGTGACGTATAACGTGCAATCGCAAAGCCGCCACGAGCCGACCGCCTGGGCCGCCTGTGTGATGGCGATCATCTCTGCATGAGCGGTCGGGTCGTTGAGTGTTTCACGTTGGTTGTGCGCCGCAGCAATCAAGTGCTCGCCGTGAACGACCACCGCGCCGACCGGCACCTCGCCCTCTTCAAAGGCCGCCCGAGCCTCGTCCAACGCCTGCCGCATCCAACGTTCGTGCGGCTGAAGGGGATTGTTTGCGTTTTCGGCCATACTTTCCGCCGACAAAAAAGACTTCCGCTACTTCAAATTGCTCTGGATCACCGACTCGCCAAGCGTTTCATGGTCGCTTTGCACGTCGGTCAGCACGTTGCCCACGAAGACCACGCGGCGGCTGGCCGGCTGACGCACCTGAACCGCTTTCGGCCGCACGCTGGCGAAGACGTTACCCGAAATGGCCACATCGGCAGTTCCCTCCAGAACCATGCCGGCGGCCTTGCGATCTTTCGTCCCTCGGCGGATTTTTCCATCGCCGATGGAACTGTTGCAGAAATTGTTGCCCGTCACGGTGATGCGATCACTGGCCGGGCCGATCCGCAAAGCGTCGCTGGCCATGATCGTGAAAGTGTTAGCGCTGACCGCGCAGCCGTGAGCGTCCCGCAAGTCCACGCCTGCCCCGTTGTGTGCAATCACATTGGCCGAGATCGTATCACCGTAGCAATCGCGGTCGAGCACAATTGCCGCGCCGTGGCATTCCTCGATCATGTTCCCCGACACGACCGACCCGTACGTGTTCTCGATGACCACGCCGTTCCTCAAGTGATCGTCGACGCAGTTACCCGTCATGCACAGGTTAAAGCCGTCGATGCATCGCAGCGCGTCCTGATTCTCTTCAAACTGATTGGCGGCAACCACAATGTCGTGGCATCCGATCAGATTCAAGCCCGTGCCCTTGTTGTAGGTGATCAGGCAGTCGCTGATGCGCGGATCCTCGTAGCAGTAATCCAGCCGGATTCCGTCCCCGCCGTGATAGCTGACCGTCACGCCTTGAATGAACAGTTCGTTAATGCGGACCGCCACGATCCCGTGCCCGCTCTTTTCGTTGCCGGTAATGCGAAAGTTGCTCAGCATGATTCGCCACAGCATGTCTTTGCGGGCCACTTTGGCTCCGTCCGGATGCTGGATAATCAACGCCGGCTTGCCGTCCGTGTTGAGGTTCTTGATGTGCGTGGCCGTGCCCGAACCCTGAAAGAGCACGTCACCGCGGCGAATGACCAAGGGCTCCGTGATTTCAAATGTGCCTGGTGGTACACGGACGATGCCCCCTTCCGGCGGTAGTGCATCCAGCGCCGCCTGCAATGAGGGGAAACGACTCGCCTCGATCACAGCCCTTGCGCCCGGCAGGGTCGTTGGGGCCGTGGCCGCTTGCGGCGGCTCTGCTGCCACAAACGCAATGCCAGCAATCGAACCGGTCAGGATCAGGCCGAACAACACGTTTTTCATGGCTGGTTCCTCCTCTGCGCTCGATACCTTCGGTGCTTAGGACCTTTCGGCCCTTTCCTTCCGACAAAAAGTGCTAGGCCCGGCAAAACGCCATCTCTTAATTCGCAGTTTTCGATCGGCATTCTACTACGGTCGCACTCGATGTGCACGGCCCGTCGGTTCAATAGACCGACGAGCTGCACGCCTCGTCCAATCCCGTGACGAATCGTTCGGAGAGTGGCGCCGACGGAGGCCCGTTTGATTTCGGCTGCCCTCGACATCACAATGGACTCACGCGATCGAGCCATCTGAGTGCCGGATCGGACGCGGGAATCGATGGGGCTTCGGCAGGGGAGAACACATGATGAAGTTCTTGCGACGACGAGAGTTCCTGACACAGAGCGTGGCGGCTTTCGGCGGAGCGTTGCTCGCCGACGGAAGCCTTCGGAAAGTTCTGGCGGCGAGCGAAAAGAGGATCCGTTTCGGGCTGGTCACGTATCTTTGGGGCAAAGACATGGACCTGCCCACGCTGATCGACGCGTGCCAGCGGTCGGGCCTGCTCGGTGTGGAGCTTCGGACGCAGCACAAGCACGGGGTCGAACCGTCGCTGTCGAAAGCCGAACGCCGCGAAGTCCGCAAACGGTTCCAGGACAGCCCCGTCACGCTCGTCGGCTACGGCTCGAATGCTCAGTTCCACGAAAACGATCCGGCCAAAGTGCGAGCGAACATCGAGCTGACCAAAGCCTACATCCATCTGATGCACGACTGTGGCGGCACAGGCGTTAAGGTGAAACCGAATGGGTTCGTCAAAGGCGTGCCGCATGAAAAGACGATCGAA
>JAADHY010000408.1:0-2416 GCA_013151585.1 Planctomycetota bacterium | reverse complement strand
GGTACGGCGCCGACTACGGCCAGCAGATTCGCCTGGAAGTTCACGGCCGGGGCACATGTGAGTTGCCGGTGATCAGGGCGATCATGGACGTGGCCGACCATCCCAACGCCACCGTCTGCTGGAACTCGAACGACGCCGACCTGCACGGCCAAGGGCTCGAGCACAATTTCAACTTGGTCAAAGACCGTTTCGGCGACACCGTCCATGTGCGCGAGCTGAACCAGGGCCGATATCCTTATGCGAAGTTGATGGAGCTGTATGTCGGCATCGGTTACACCGGCTGGTGGTTGCTGGAGGCCCGCGGCCGACCGAAAGACGTCATCGCAGCGATGATCGAGCAGCGGCACGTTTTCGAACGTCTGCCATAGCTCATGGGACAGAATCTGCAACATCGAGACGACGCACACGGATTCGACGTGTCGGCATGGCTTGCAGGATTCGGCGTCTCGACTTGCTGACCCATGGCGTTAGTGCTCGAAGGTCACGTAATCCGAGAGACGTAAAGAGCCGTCGGGGGGCTTTGGTTCGCAACGGATCGTTTCAAGCGATTGCGGGATTTGGCAGAGGCGCTTCAGACGGTGCCGCTAAAGAATCTCGAGAAGACAAGGATCGAATTCTTCTTTCGTCTTTCATCCGCGCGGGACGGTAGCCCCGAACTCCAAAACCGTGACACACGAATCGGCCTATTCGCCGAGGCCAAAACGCTGCGAGCCTATCCGCTGCGGGGCCGACGACGGCGCGCGTAATGGAGCGATCGGTTCCAGGATCGGAGTTGGCGTTCCAGTTGGTCGTGTGAAACAGGAATGATACGGAAGTGCGCCGGCAGTTCCTCTGTGTCGCCGTCTCGATCTTCCGACTCGACGTGGCGTTTCACTTCTTTTTCGAGCTGCTGTAGCCATTCCGGCACGTCGATGCCTGATCCGGGAGCATCCGCCAAATAGGCATCGATCTCTCGGGTCAGTTCGGCGAAGGCCGGCGAGTCTAACTGTCCCTCTTGAAGCTGAGCGATGGCTTGGGGAATCAACGCCAGCATGCGGTTGACCGCCAAAGGCTTGACAAACCGCTCGTTCAAATGGGTGCTCACCGAAGGCAAGTGCATGCCATATCGCTTTTCCAGCTTCTGGAGGGCGGCCCAATGAGTGTCTGCGAGCGGGGCGGTCCGCTGCGCCAGTTGCTGCTCCCAGACGCGGGCGGCTGCGAGTTTTCCGCGGCGCGTGAGAACGCGATGCGCGATCTCGTAAGGCAGCATGTTCCATTCGTCGCGTCGGTACGCCGCCTCCAGCCGCAAAAACTCCAGCAAACAATAGAACCGGTCACCGTAATCCGAGTGAGTGGTTGTCGTATTGTATTCAAGGAACCGATCGTACTCGTCGACGATGGTTTCGTAGATCAGTTCCAGAATGTCGACGGCTAAGTCGAAGTCGATTTCTTCATTGTCAAGAGCTTCGATCAGGGGCTCGGAATGGAGCGGGTCTTGGTTTTCCGCCATCTGCGACAGGAACCACTCGACGCCATTGTGCAGAATCGTGCGCAGATTGCCGAGAGTGAGTAAGCGAACATCAAGAAAACTGGCGCCGTACCGGGTGATGAACTCCCGAACGTCGTCCCAGATAATTTCGTCGCGCAGTCGCTCGGCGCACGACAGCCGCATGTTCCGGCTGTGCTGTCGCCACTGATTGGCGTAATGTCCGACGACTCGGTTCATCGTTTCGATCAAATTCTCATCCGGGTCGCCGTCCCACGTCTCCACGCTGGTAATCAAGCAGTCAACCGTTCCTTGCAGAGCCACTCGGAACAAGTGGTCGAACTCGGAAACGGCCACACCGCCGATCCGAGAGGCCCGTTCCAGTCGGTAGGCTGTTTTCAGCACGTGCCAAGTTTCCCGCAGCAGGCCCAGGCGGGACATGTGCAGGAGCGTCAGGCGCAAGTCGCGTTGCAGACTTCGAGCCGCCAAGATGCGTTGGGGATGTCCGCCGCTGTCCAGGGCGACGTACAGCAGCGGCCGCCCCGCCAAGGAAGCCAGCGCGGCCGGGAGCAGACTTCGAGCTCGATTGACGTCGTCCCGGAAGACGGCGTGGAAGAGCTTCATAAGCTGCTCGTCTTCCCGAGCGACGTGTCTGGAAGCCGCCTCAGCGGGCAAACAGCAAAGCAAACATCGTTCGGCCGTGCCGTAGTGCACCAGGGCGTTGATGACCGTTTGCAGAAGGTAGAACTTATTTTGCAGGTGAAAATCGTATTCGACGTTCGAGTCGTGATCACCACTCGGCTCGGGAATCTGGTACTCCCAAAGTGCCAGCAGCAGTTGTTGCAGCCCCTGCTGGTTTCGTCGGACGGTTCGCAGCCACTCCTCGATGGCCTCGGTGATTTCATCGAGCTTCGCTCGCGCCGGCCCGTCTGGCTCGGCCTGCTCGATCCG
>JAADHY010000098.1 GCA_013151585.1 Planctomycetota bacterium | reverse complement strand
CATCCTGAGGCTCGTCAAAAACGACCCATACCTCCTCCGCGGGGCCGTGCACGGTTGGCACGATGCGGCGGCATCCCCAATAAGGATATTCCTCCTCCACAAGTTCCCTGACAGACTCCGGCGGTATGTCCACCGTTGCCAGGGCGCCCTTCGCCCACCAGTGCGACGTTGAGACTCGAACTCGATCCCCCGGCGAAAAACTCATCGTTCCAGTCGCGAGCTGTCTGCTCTCTTTCGCCTGCGACGTTCACACGGGCGACCCGATGGCTTCCAGCTTCGAACGGTAGTAGCGGGCGCCTTCGGTGAGGGCTTCGGGGAGTTTGTCCGGCTGCTTACCACCAGCCTCGGCCATGTCCGGTCGGCCGCCGCCTCCTCCACCCACGATCTTCGCGGCCGCTCGGACGCAGTCCGATGCGCTGACGCCCTGCTTGGCCAACTCTTTGCTCACCGCGGCCGTCAGGGCGACCTTCCCCTCGATCACCGTGCCCACCAGCACGGCCGCCTGTCCCGCTTTGGTCCGGACATGGTCGATCAGCTCACGCAGCGTCTCACGATCCGCCTGGTCGACCGCGTGCGTCACGATGGCCACTCCGTTGACCCGTTCTGCCTGCGCGACCAGATCCTCCGCCAAACTCTCCATCGATTGGGCGGCGATCTGAGTCATGGCCCGTTTGGCCTGCCGTAACTCTTCCAGCAGCGTCTCGACCCGCCGCGGCAGGTCTTCGGGCTGGGGCGTTTTCAGAATCGTGACCAGCCGCTGTAGCAAGTTCTCTGTCTCACGGATGCGCTCAAGAGCCTTTGGTCCGGTCAAAGCCGTGATGCGGCGGACACCTTTCGCCACGGGCTCGTCGCCGATGATCTTGCACAAGCCGACCTGGCCGGTGTTTTCCAAATGCGTGCCGCCGCACAGCTCCATGCTGAAATCGCCCATCCGGACCACTCGGACCCGATCGGGATACTTCTCCCCGAACAGTGCAATCGCCCCTTTTTCTTTCGCTTCCTCCAGTTCCATGACAGCAGTTTCCACCGGAACGCCCTCGGCGATGCGACGGCAGACTTCGTCTTCAATCTGCCGCAATTGCTCGGTGGAGAGTGGACCGCGATGGGCAAAGTCGAACCGTAACGCATCCTGCTCGACCTTCGACCCGCGTTGCGTGGCGTTGGGGCCGAGGGTCTTGCGCAAGGCGTAGTGAAGCAAGTGGGTGGCCGAGTGAGCTCGACGGATGCCAGCGCGTCGTTCAGCGTCCACTTCGGCCTTGACCCGGTCCCCGACCTTCAACTGGCCCGACCGCAAGTGGCCGATGTGCAGGACCAAGTCGCCGTCTCGCTGCGTGTCGATTACGCGGAACTCGCAATGTTCGTTGCGCAGGATGCCCGTATCTCCTACTTGGCCGCCGGCTTCGGCATAAAAGGGCGTCTGATCTAGCGCAACGGCGACCACTTTGGCCTCTGAGCGTTCATCGATCGACTCGACCAGCTCTTGATCGGCGATCAATCCAACGACTTCGGCTTCGGCTTCTGTCGCTTCGTAACCCAGGAAACGCGTCGCTCCTGACTTCTTACGAATTGCAGCCAGCGGCCCTTCGACCATCACCGCGTCCAAAAAGGCTCCGCTGCCGCTGATCCGTTTGAATTCTTCCATGCGCTGGTCGAACCGTTTGCGGTCGACCGTCATGTTGTGCTTGGCAGCCAAAGCTTCCGTCAGCTCGATCAAGAAACCATCGGTTTGATGCAGGTCGAAGGCATCGTCTCCGGAGATGACCGACCGGCCTTCAGCCCGCGTCTTTTCCAGAATTTGCTCAAACTTGTGGACGCCACGATCGACAATATCCAAGAACTGCGATTCTTCTTCTCGGATGATGTTCGCTACCGACTCGGCCGTTTGAGCCAATTCCGGATACGGGTTCTTCATCATCTCCACAACGATCGGAACCAGTGTGTACAAGAACGGCTCCTGCTTGCCCAGCAGATAGCCCTCCAGAAAGGCTCGGCGCAGCAGTTGTCGCACGACGTAGCTCTGCTTTTCCGTTCCCGGTTCGACGCCCTCGTGGACACAGAAAGTCACCGCGCGAACATGATCGGCAATGCGACGCAACGGACGTCCGTGCGGCCCTTCGAACTGGTACGGCACGCCGACGGCTTCGCCTGCGGCCAGACAGAGTGGCTTGAGGATGTCGATCTCAAAGTTGCTCGGAACACCTTGCAACACCGACGCCGCTCGTTCCAATCCCATTCCCGTGTCGATGTTCTTTTTCGGCAGCGGTCGCAAGTTGTTCGGCGGCGGTCCGACACGGTTGAACTGCGTGAAGACCAGATTCCAAATCTCGACCGGTTCTCCGCCGCCCGGAGGATGGTAGAAGATTTCGCTGCATGGTCCGCAGACGCCGTCCGGTCCTTCCGACGGGGCTCCGGCCGGCCAGAAATTCTCGTACTCGTCGTCTCGCTTGATCCGTTCCGGCGGCAGTCCGACTTCGTTTCGCCAGATTTCGTAGGCCTCATCGTCGTCCAGATAGACAGACGCCGACAGTCGATCCGGGTCCAAGCCGAGCCATTTCTTGCTGGTCAAAAACTCCCACGCCCACAGGATCGTCTCGCGTTTGAAGTAGTCGCCGAAGGAAAAGTTCCCCAGCATCTCAAAAAACGTGTGGTGGTAGGCTGTGACGCCGACGTTTTGGATGTCGCCCGTGCGCAAGCACTTTTGGCAGGTCGTCGCGCGAGTGAACTCCAGCTTGCCGATGCCGAGAAACTGGTTTTTGAATTGATTCATGCCGGCCGGCGTGAACAAGACCGTCGGGTCATCGCGCGGAACAAGCACATCGCTCGGACGCCGCACGCATCCTTTCGATTCAAAAAAGGAGAGATAAGCTTCACGCAGTTCGTCAGTTTTCATGGTCGTTTTCCGTGAGAGTCACTTCCCGATTTGGCCAGAGCCGCAGTCGAGCCGGGCCCATGACCCGGGTCACAACGTCGTAGAAGTCGCGTGGTGTTCGGACCGGGACGTCGTCCACGTGCGTGATGAAATCGCCTTCGTGCAGTCCGGCTCGTTCGGCGGGACTTGTTTTTTCCACGCGGGTGACCACGACGGCGTCCGGATACCGAGTGTCCGGTCCCAACAGGAAACGGCGCCGTGCCGTCGGGTAATCCACGCGCAGGCCCCGCCACAACGCGTACCGAGGCTGGGTAACGATCACATCCCGATCGTCGTAAAGCGGCCATTTTCCTAGTTTGACCGGCAATGTCAACAACGTCTGCTGCAGCCGACGCCAGACCCGTAGCCGAGCGATCGAATTCGGCTCGAGCAAACCGACTTCTCGCATCAGATCGTACTTGCCGTGGACCGGACGACCGTTAACGGTCAGGATCAGGTCGCCTGTGGCCAAGCCAGCTCGCGCGGCCGGCGAATTGGGTAGCACACGGACGACCCGCACGGCCAGAATGCCCGTCGAAGCAAACGCCGGGTCTGCGGCCGCGATCCGAGCGTCGATCCGTCCGTCCCCCGGCTCAATGCCGAGAAAGCCGTACTCCGGTTCTTGGCCTCGCATCAGCGATTCGATGATCCGCCGCACGGAGGGAGTCAACGGAATGGCATAGCCGGACGTCTTGTCATAGCCTTCCAGGGCCGCCAACGACGTGGTCAGGCCAATCAGTTCACCCTTCAAGTTCAACAGCGCTCCGCCGCTGGTGCCGAGGGGCAAGCGCACATCGATTTGCAGAATCAGCCCCAACCGTTCGAAGGTGTCGCGAAACGGGGCATACGGAAACGATTGGCTTCGCGTCGGTGCGGGAAACCGCCTAATGTTGCTGATGAGGCCCCAACTGGCGCTGGGCGAACCGTCTCGGGCCAATGCGTATGGATTGCCGAGGACGATGACGAACTGCCCTTTCTTCAATGCCGAAGCATCGCCCAAGACGGCCGGTTTCAGTCGCCCGGCAGCCGTCCCGGCTTGCGACAGCTCTGGGCGCAGCACAGCCAGATCGCTCCGCCGGTCGGCCGCCACGATCTTCGCCGTCACGTAAGGACTGCCGGACCAGCGGACCAAGATGCGATCCGCTCGGCCAGCGGACACTCCGCGACCGCGATGCACGACCACGTGGTAGTTGGTCAGAATGAGCAGCTCGCCGTTTCCATCGGGGGCCTTCAGCGCTACGCCGCTTCCGAACTCGTTCGGCACGAAGTCCGGACTATTCAGGTCTTGCGATCGAACCAGCCCGCCGAAGCCGTCCAGCGGCCGCCCCAGCACACGGGCCGGCGGCACGTACACCCGTGCGACCGCCACAACGCTTGGCTCCGCCCGCTCGATCGCGCGGATCACAGCCTTCTGCAGCTCTTGGACCCCGGGCGGAACGGATTCTGTCTCCTCTGGAAGCGCCTTCGAACTGAGGGCAGCGCCAAGCAGCCAAGACGTCATCCAACAGACGAGGGCCACCGGCAGACGGCGAGCGACTGCGCACTGGCGCCCCGTGCACAGAAGACCAACTCCACTGTCGCCGTCGGTCTTCAGAATCTGCATCGCCTGCTACCGTAGAATGGGCACGGGCCCTTGTCTGGACGGCCCGCCTTTTCGGAAAGGTCGGGCTCTGGCCGTGTGGCCGCTCGGCCAGCGCCCCACCCCGAAAACGAACATCGAACCGCCGTCACTTGGCGGCGGCCGCGTCGGCCTCGGCTGGCGGAGCTGGTGCGAAGCCGCGAGCGGCCAACACCTTCTGCTTCAGCTCTTCCAAGAGCTCGGGGTTTTCCTCCAAGAAGGCTCGGGCCTTGTCACGGCCTTGCCCCAGCTTCAAATCGCCATAACTGAACCACGCACCACTTTTCTGCACGATTCGACTCTCGGCCGCCAAGTCCAACACGTCACCGGCCAGACTGATGCCGCGAGCGTTGAGCATGTCGAACTCGGCCGTCCGAAACGGAGGAGCGACCTTGTTTTTCACCACGCGAGCCTTGATTCGGATGCCGACCGCTGTGTCGCCCTCTTTCAGAGTCGCGATCCGTCGCACGTCCACCCGGCAAGAGCTGTAGAACTTCAAGGCCCGGCCACCCGGTGTCGTCTCCGGATTGCCGAACATCACCCCAATCTTCTCGCGAATCTGATTGATGAAAATGACCGTCGTTTTGGCTTTCGAGATGGCGCCGGTCAGCTTCCGCATGGCTTGACTCATCATGCGCGCCTGCAAGCCGACGTGCGTGTCCCCGATCTCGCCATCCAGCTCGGCCTTTGGAACCAGCGCCGCCACCGAATCGACTACGATGCAATCGACTGCGTTGGACTTAATCAGCATTTCGGCGATCTGCAAGGCCTCTTCCCCGTACGAGGGTTGGCTCACCAGCAGCTCTTCCAAATTCACACCCAGCCGTTTGGCCCAGGCCGGATCCAAGGCATGCTCGGCATCGATGAAGGCCGCGATGCCGCCTTCCTTCTGAGCGTTGGCGATGGCGTGCAGCGCGATGGTGGTTTTGCCGCTCGATTCCGGGCCGAACAGCTCGACGATCCGCCCTCGGGGAAACCCTTGTCCGCCCAAGGCCAAATCGAGCGACAAAGAGCCGGAAGAAATGCCGGCCACCGCCGCGCCTCGGACGTCCGAGAGTTTCATGATGGCGCCCTGGCCGAACGTCTTTTCGATTTGGCCGACCGCGTTGGCCAACATGGACTGAGACTGGTTCTCCGTTGACGACTTCGCAACTTTCCGTTTGACTGCCATTTTCGTCATCCCCGATCCGTGATTGATGATGGGTCCTGCGAAATGCGCGCCGCTGACGTCCCGTTCGGCGACACCCGGCAACGAGATGGTAACGCGGCGTACAAGCTCGACAGCGTGACACGCAGAAGGTGTCCGCGACAAGCGCCACACCCGGCCACCGCGGGTCTATTCTAAACAGGTCCACAGAAAGGCGGAAGCGCGTGCGAAGAAGCGCAATACGCGGGAAGTAGCCGCACCGGAACAACGAGTCGAATCCGTCCACGAAAACGTGCCGCCGCCTGATCAATCCAGCTCCCGGGAGCCCGCCTGAGCGAGTCATCGGGTCGAAATGGCTTGGGCTAGCGGCCGCAAGACGTGCTCGATCACGTAGTCGTCGAGCAACTCCTCGCAGCAGCGCCGGAGACGGCGCAAAGTTTCTTCGAACGAGGCCTCCGGTTCCAGACTGCCGTACTGTCGGACGGTGAAGTAGACGCTGATCGGATCGTCCGCGTACTCACCTTGCCGCACCTGATAGGCGCTGGTCCGAGTTTCGACCATCAACCGGGCTTGCAAGCGACAACTATCTTCCAGGGCGATGGTGATCGACGGCTCGCAATTCAAAACCTTGCAGCCCGGCACGGCCAGCAGCGACTGAGTGGCCGCGTGGCCGCCTAGCACCTCGGCCACGAGTTGGTCGTGATTGCCGCTATAGGTGAAATCAAAGCCCATCATGTAATCCAGGGCTTCGCAATCGAGCGGACTGACGGAGAGCATGTAGGGCACCAATTGCAACACCAACAGGTGCTGGCCCATGGCGTCGTCCAGGTCAGGCGGATTCAGATAGCCGCTGCAAACTCGCCGGGGTTCCAGCGAAAGCCAACGTTGATGCCCCTGGTCTTTGTCCTCTTCCATGACGAAGTCGCCGTTTTCCCGCGTGTAGAAGTTTCGCATCGAGGGATAGGTTTTCTGCACGCGCTCGAAAAAGCCGAGAACCGTCTCCCGCGCATTGGGCAGGAGCATCTCGGTGTTAAGGTTCATATTGCAGTAAAAGTCATCCGCCAACGAGCTGTAGATGTTCATACTCATCCTCCGACGAAGCCGAAACCCACGGCGTCACAGCGACGGGCGCTGACGGTCATTCGGAAGAAACATTCCCCCTCCAAGCCGCTCGATCCCAGCAGCCGGGTCGCTCCGCTTTCGCCCTCGAATTTCGAACCTCTGACCAGACAGGAACGGGGCCGGAACGACTCGTCTGGCAGCGAAGTCCGGCTCCGAAAAAAAGATGAGCGTGAAGGATTCGCACCGGAGGAGGGTGCAAATCGTCGAATCCTCCACGCAGACTGGCCGAGTCTCTATCATGTCTGCTGTCCCCGGAGCTGGGGGCGTGCCTGCATCCAGCGGCACTTGGTTCGCCGGTTATTTTACCGACGCCCTGCAGCCCGGTCAAAGTTCGCACTTCAGATTTCTGGCGTGATCGTATGTTGGGCAAGAGCGACTCGCTGGCCGACATCCTGTTTTCTACCTTTTCCACGCCGTTGGGTTGGATCGGCTTGGCAGGAACCGGTCAGACGTTACTCCTTGTTAGCATTGGGCATAGGTCGCAGGCTGCGTTGAAGCGGGCCATCGCCGAGCGATTGCGAGGCCCGGCAGGAACGCCCCGACTGACCTTGGGGGACTGGCATCCCGACCTACGCCAGCGGTTGGAAAGGTACTGCACAGGTAAGGTGGTCGACTTTTCGGACGTGGCAATTTACGTGGACGATCAGACTCCGTTCGCTCGCGCGGTGCTCGAGGCGGTGCGTGGCATTCCATACAGCCAGACACGGACTTATGGAGACATCGCCGACCAAGTCGGCCGGCCTCGCGCGGCTCGGGCGGTGGGGCGGATCATGGCGGCCAATCGGTTCCCCCTTGTCATCCCATGCCACCGCGTCGTGGCGGCCGACGGAGGGCTCGGCGGATTCTCAGCCCCCCAAGGCATCCGACTCAAGCAGCGACTGCTGCAGATGGAGGCGGCCGGCACCCGCTGACCGCTTTCTCGAGGAAACCAATTGTCAAGATTATTCATGGATCGTCGCCGAACCTGCCAAAGTCCAGCGGGTCGTCTGGATCGATGATCAAGGCTTGACGGCCCCACCTTCGGTTGGTGTCTCGGCGACGACTGTGTGAGCAGGACGACTCGCGGTTCTTGGAGAACCCGGGCTTGCCAAAAGCAGGAGAACCCCCTCATGAAGTTCCCGCGAATGATTCGTGTTCGGCAAAGATTTGAAGGGCCGCGCGTGGACGACGTGGCGGCGACCGTGACTGACCAGCTTCGGCGTTTGCGTCTGGACGAGAAGGTGCGGCCGGGTGATCGCGTGGCGATTCCGGTCGGCAGCCGAGGCATCGCCAACCTGGTCACGATCGTTCGAGCCTTGGTGGACCATTTCAAAAAGTTGGACGCGGAGCCTTTCTTGGTTCCGGCGATGGGCAGCCACGGCGGCGCCACGGCCGAAGGGCAACGGGCCGTGCTGGAGCATTACGGCGTGACGGAAGAGACGGTCGGCGCGCCGATTCGGTCCACCATGGAAACGGTCGTTGTTGCGGAGACGCCGCAGGGGGTTCCCGTCCATTTTGACAAGTACGCTTACGAAGCGGATCACGTGTTCGTCTGGGGGCGAGTGAAGCCCCATACGTGCTTTACCGGCGAGATCGAATCCGGGCTCCACAAGATGATGCTGATCGGTTTGGGCAAGCACGCCGGAGCGGAAGTCTATCACCGGGCGATCCTGGATTTTCCTTTCATGGAAATCATCGAGGCGGTCGGACGGGTAGTGTTGGAAAAGTGTCACGTCGTGGGCGGGTTGGCCGTCGTGGAGAACGCTTACGACGAGACGGCGTTGATCGAGGCCGTTCCTCCCGATCGGTTCCTCGAGCGCGAGAAGCAGCTTCTGGGGCTGGCCCGCCAATGGATGCCCCGGCTCCCCTTCCCGATCGTCGACCTGCTGATTGTCGACGAGATCGGCAAGAACATCAGCGGAACGGGCATGGACACGAACGTTATCGGCCGCAAATACAATTACCACGCGGCGACCGAACGAGACTCGGCCAGTTGCAAACTGATTTTCGTCCGCGGATTAACGCCGGAAAGCCAAGGCAACGCCGCCGGCTTGGGAATGGCCGACATCACGAACGACCGAACGGTCGCCCAGGTCGATCGCCGCAAGACGGCCATCAACGCCCTCACGGCCAAGCGAACTCCGGCCGCCGCTCTACCGATCTCGCTGCCGACCGACCGCGAATGCATCGAGGCGATGCTTCTTTGCATCGGCTGGATCGAACCGCAACAGGCGCGGGTGATTCAGATCGCCAATACGCTGCGTCTGGCCGAAGTGTTGGTCAGCGAGGCCTATCAATCGGACCTACGGCAAAGGCCCGATCTCGAGGTTCTGGACGGCCCCAACGAGATGCAATTCGATGAAGAGGGCAACCTGCAACCGGTGCTCGCGCGGTGAATCCGAAAAAGTCCAAAAGGTCGCGCCGGTACGGGCTCTTCCTGACGCTCGTTTCATGACGCTCTTCATGAGGTGTCGCCCCGAGGGGATCGAAGACCGCCCGTTTCGGCCAGACGCTGCATCAGCAGGTCAGTCACTTCCCGTAGGAGTTCGTGGTTCTTTCGTCGGCCGTAGTACGCCGACAAATCAACCGGCTCCCCATAGCTGACCCGAACTCGGGAAAAAGTGTAAAACGGAGCGGTCATGCTCGTCCGCTGGGGCGTTCCGTGCAAGAAGACCGGGTAAACCGGCGCTCGCGAGGTCAAAGCCAGCCAAGCGACCCCCACGTCCGCTTCCCGCAATCCCGGGCCGGTGTTGATGCCACCTTCCGGGAAGATGCCGAGCAGTTTTCCCTCTTTCAGACGTTTCAGCGCCTGTCGGGTTCCTTGCACGTCCTTACCGTCTCGCTCGATTGGGATCGACTGCATCGCGCGGCAGATCCAGCCGATGACCCCCGGCTGTTCGTAGTATTCCCGAGCCATCACGAATCCGATAACGCGGATGGGGCCTTTGCCCCGTGGTGTCAGATGGTGATTCATCCAGATCATCAGCGGATCGACGGGACTGCGATGATTGGCGATGATGATGGCCGGCCCTTCGGGCGGAAAGGGGCAGCGACCGTTGGCTCGCCAATGGAAGACATTCGGGACGTACAGCCGGTGGACCACGTAAAGCCACCAAATGGCCCATCCCTCCGGGCACCGCGCCGGCTGAATGAACACAATCGCTCCGGCGACCAACGCATAAAGCCCCAACGCGATCAATCCCCACAGGTCCGCATCCATTGGCCCGTGATTCCAAATTCTCCAGCGTAAGTCCGGTACCGCAGAACTTCCCAGAGACACATCCGCGTGCCTTGCGGGGTCACTTCTCCAAGTCGATGCCCATGTCCTTCCGCCAGAACTTCATATCTTCCCACACCTGCTTTTTCGCTGACGGCGTCCGCAGCAAATAAGAGGGGTGGTACGTGCAAACGACTTTCGCTCGGCCGAACTGGTGGAAACGACCGCGAAGCCGCCCGATTGGCTGGCTAGTTTGCAGTAAGTTCTGAGCGGCGACGGCCCCCCAACACACGATGTATTTCGGTTCGATGATCTCAAGTTGTTTGTGCAAATACTCGATACAATTCCGGCACTCTTCCGGCGACGGTGTTCGGTTTTGGGGCGGTCGACATTTCAGAATGTTGCAAATGTAGATTTCCTCGCGCGTCAGTCGGCACGCCGTGATGATCTTGTTCAGCAACTGTCCGGCCGCTCCCACAAACGGCTCTCCCTGCCGATCCTCGTCCGCGCCTGGCGCTTCACCGACGAAGACAATCTCTGCCCGAGGATTCCCCACACCGAAGACCGTCTGGGTCCGCGTGGCGGCCAACTCCGGACAGCGAGTGCATTCCGACACGGTTCGTGCTAAGGCAGCCAATTGCCGCTCAGGCCCCTGCCGCGACCGTGTTGATCGGGAACCTTCTCTTTCGCTCACATCTCCTCCTGTCTGCTCGGGGGAAAGGGCCGCTCCGTTTCGTCCAGCGACGGGCGTGGCTTGCGGCTGGGCAGGTGGTGTGGCTCCGGCCAGACGGGCTCGCGGTAGGTGAGTCACGCCCGCCCGCGATAGATCCTGCAATCGCTGCCGCAAGGCTCTCCGAAGTCTTGCTTCCTCCGTCACGGAGAGGCCCGTGTTGGGTTCCTGCGAAGCCATCAGCTCTATCCGTAAATTCCTATACTCGCTTACGCGTTCAGAACCGCATGCAGCGTCTCATCCCGCGCAGGTCTTCCATCTCAAGACCCAAGCGGTCAAGTCATTCAAAACATCGACCGCTTTCTCCGCAAGGAGAAACGGCAACAGCCTACGGCACCGGGACAGAAAACCCAAGTCAGCAGAGTTGAAGAGATTCAGGCTTTTCCGGAAAACGGCGAGGCGGAAGCCCGTCTCCTCGTGGCCAGACGCTTCGGCGCGTTACTCCCAGTTCAGCACCGTCGCGGCCTTGGCTTTTTGGAGCAGCCACCATTTTTCCCAGGCCGTCGTATCGAAGCCGAAGTCCTGGCCGGTGAGTTTTTGCAACGTCCACAAGACCTCTTGGTTCTTGTGCTTCCGCTCGACCGTGACTCGGCGGGTCGGCTGCTGAGCGACCAGAAGCGGATCAGGCTGGACGATGACCCCATAGGGCAGTTGACCGGTGCGCAAAGCGACGTCCACCTCTGGCGGCAACACGGCTGTCGGCGGTCCGCCTCCAAGCTGAAACGATCCGTCTCGAGAGAACGTGTAGGAACCGCCGCCCGCGCGCACCCGGACTCGATATCGGTGCGACGTCACCAAGGCCGCGATCAAAGCCGGTACGTCTTCTTTCGTTCCGATTTTGCGGAGAGCGGCCGCCGCTCGCAACACGGTCTCGTTCCGATCGCTCTTGAGAGCTTGCCGGAAACGCGCCCGAGCCTGGGCATGAAAGGACTCCGGCAAAGCGTCGACCGCGGCCGATCGCACGCCGATGTCTTCATCTTGCAAAGCCATCGCGACCAAGGTCCCGCCAGCCTGAGGGGACTCTATCTGGCCGAGGATTTTGACCAATAGCCGGCGCACGGCCGGACTGGCATCCCGCCCCAAAAACTGTTTCAGCGCGCGAATCGCCGCGGGATCGGAGATCGCTTGCAACGAACTCAATGCCTCGGCGCGGCGGCCGGCGTGTCGTCCCTTGAGCCATCGGTACCAGAGCCGCACTTTGGGGAACCACGCCCGCGCTTCTTTGTCCGCGGCTTCTCGCTGCTGCAACAGCTCCAACTCTTGCCGGGTCACGTAACGTCCTTTGTATTTGACGTAACCCTTCTGACGCATCGCCTCGTCGAGCTGCTCCTGGGTAAGCCAGCGGTCTCCTTGCCGAACGTGTCCCAGGCTGTAGTGAGCGCGCGTGTGATCCGGATCAAATTGGAGCACGCGGCGTAGGTGTTCCTTCCGTGGCTCCTCCAGCTTGTGTCGTCGACACCATTCGGCCAGTTGCCAATGTCCTTCGAGCGTGTCCGGCGTGTGTTGTCGTCGGACTTCGTATTGCTCCCACTTGATCGGACGGCGAAGGGACTGCACCGCTTGGTCCGCCTCGATTTCCACCAATCCCCCGGTGAGCGTTTCAATGAGAATCGTGGCCGGAGCCGCTGAATGTTCCGATTGCGGGCGAGGCGCCGGACGGGACTGCGCCGGGCTGCGCTGGGGCGGATCGGGCTGGACGGGAACTGTTACGATGCGCCCCCGAACGCGCCCTCCGTTGGCCAGTTCGACCATGTCACCGACAACGTGCGCGCTGCACAAGGAAAGGATTCCCAGGAACGTAGCGGCTTTGAGCCACAGACGGAGACGTTTCCGGAATCGCAGCCGACGAGAAAAGAGGACCATGAAGGACTCCAACAGCGTGAGGCCACGCACGCAGCGCCGTTCCCGAAAAGCTGACAAAAGCCTCGAACGACCGAGCTGGTTGGGGCGGACATCCTGTCGCCGGCAATCCTTGTGCCGTTTACAGCGGCCAAACCAATTCTAGCGGTTGGAATTGCCAGGTTTCAACAAGACAAGTCTGGTTTCCCGGGTGCCGAGATGTCTAAAATGGGCAGTGTCGGAAAAAAACAAGTCGTAAGTCTTTAACGGGCCGAGACTCTGGCCGCCTTATTTCGTTCGCCGCTGGTACCATCAGCGATTGGAAGAATCGGAACGTAGCATGCTGACAAAACGCGATCGACTTTTGCTCGTCTGGGCCGCACCGCTGATCACGGCTCTGCTGTCGGCGGCCGGTTTCGCCCAATCCACCGAGAAACTTGTCCCGACGAACACCGATCTAGCGCGGTTCGGACTGGAACGGGCTTGGTGGAGCCAGGCGACCATCAATCCGGCTCGGTCTACCGTTCGCTATTTAACGGTAGACGAAGACAATTTGTACGTGCAGACGACCGGCGGCGTGATCACCGTCTTCGACAGCGAGACGGGACGGAAACTGTGGTCCCGCCAGTTGGGCCAGCGGGACGAGCCTAGCTACGCCGCTGTTTCGAATCGGGATTCCGTGCTGATTGTCGTCGGCCTGAATCTTTACAGCGTCGAGAAGTTCAGCGGGGCCATGAACTGGAAGCTTCAGCTTCCCAAACAACCGTCGACTAGTCCGACGGTCGACGACCGATTCGTCTACCTGGGAACGCTTGACGGCAGCGTCTTCGCTTACGAGCTGCGCGAGATCCGGAAACTGTACGAGAAAAACCTCCTGCCTGAGTTTTCCCAGGTCGCCCTCCGCTGGCGGTATCAGACGGGCGGAGAAATCATTTCGCCGCCCATTTCCACCGGCCGCGTCGTGAACTTTGCGAGCCGGGATGGTTCGCTATACTCCGTTGGCACCGAATCGCGCCGGCTGCAATGGCAGTTCGAGACGGACGCCACGTTGTCGGCGCCGTTGGCTCAATCGCGCGGCTCGATCGTGATGGCCTCGCACGACTACAACGTCTACTGCATCAACGTCGATAACGGTGCCTTACGCTGGAAGCCTTTCGTCCTGGGCTATCCGATCCGCCAGCAGCCCCGCATCATCGACGACGACATCTACCTGATTGCGCTCGGCAGCGGCCTGTTTTGCGTCTCGCTCCGGAACGGCGAGAAACGATGGTGGTATCCGAACATTACGCGATTCCTCGCCGCGACGCGCGACCTGCTTTTCTTGTCGGACACACTGGATAACGTGGTCGTGCTGTATCGAAAGACGGGCGAGCTTCGCGGTGCCTTCCCGCTGCGGCGGTTCTCGGTTCGGCTATCCAACGATCGGACCGATCGTCTGTACCTGTCGACACCTTCGGGGCTGATTGTTTGCCTCCGTCAGATCGGACAGGAGTTCCCGATCTATCACATGTTCCCGGAACGGCATCCGATCATGCCGGAACTGGCACCGGAGAAGACGGAAGGTACGGAAACGGGAGGCGGGCTCCGAGCCACCTGCCAAGCCGTGACGATTGCAGTCGCACTAGCGCGCGGCTGACCCGAAATTGTGACGGGGGTTCAAGAGCGCTCAAGTCCTGATTGGGATGGCTGCCGTCGTCCAGTGGGAGCCGCGCGCCGAAAAACGCTCGGGAACCAGCCGGCGGCGTTCCGCCAAAGACTTCAGGCCTCCATCCCGATCCGACGTGGGTCACCGCGGACGGACCGAGCAAACTCTTGCCCACGGCGCGAGCCGTACGAAACGGGCCTCACCATAGCACGGTCCTCCCGGAGGGATGGCACAACCCGATTGCACCTGCTTTCTGGCCCCGCCCGTCTTTGCGTCCCCCATTCCCGCGGCTGGCGCCATGAGCTACACTCTCATCGGTTTGCAAGCGCGATTAGTGGCCGCGTTATGAGGAGCGCAGCAGTCCTCTGCGGCTTTGGATCCAAAGCGGCGGAGGAGCACCTCACTTCCAACCGCGTGCGCAGGGAGATCCCAAGGGCGAACCCTTTGGCTATGGTCTCAGTGAGTGCAGTCAGAGCCAAAGGTCAGGATTCCTCATTCGACTGCCGCCCCGTGGAGGCGGGCGGGCTTTAAAGTGCACGTTGCTGCCGCTTTCGTACTCGTTCCACTTCGTGGGATTCCGATTTCAGTTAGGTGCAAATCGAGCCCCCTCCTTCTCCTTGATTCCCACGTCAATCCAGGCGGAGCCGTGCGGCAGTAAGAACCCAGCCGATGATCGCGGGACTCAGCCTCGGCGGATGCGCTTTGCTCTTCGTGCGTTCGCGATGTGAACTCCGCGCGAGGTCATTTAGCCAGACTTTTCTACGGAAGGCCGTTCATTGGCCCGAAGCTCGCTCGGGCGACCGTGCAGGACGTCCGGAGGTCGTGATTCTCAGATCCGGTGTGTCCGGCGGCGTCTGCGACTACTTCGCCTATTTCATCGCGAAAAGGCAAAAAAAGTTTGAATTCGTTCAGACTTTTCGGTAGCTTACTAGGCGTCAACTTCACCAAAGCACGCAATGGACACACGTCTTCACGCATCTATTCGATTACCTAGGATCGGGCAAACCGGCTTCGGCAGTTTCAGCCGGGGCCGGGCCAGGGGATATCAAGGAAAGGCCATCTCACCGTCGACCGGAGACTCGGCCTGGCCAGTGGCTGAGTTCCTTCGGGATTTTGGAGTACCAGAAAGGTCAAAAGAAAGGCCAAGGAGACGAGCATAGTCAGGGATCGATCGGGCCGCGGGGCAACACTGAATCGGGATGCGCTCCGATTCAGCGGCACGCTCAATGATGTGATCGTTCAAGGCTTTTTCCCAACGATTGAAGACCTGAGGAAAAGGGGAGCATCATGAAGCACCGAGCGAAACGGCCCCGAATGCGGCCAAACCGCCCCCCTGCGGGGTTCACGCTGATCGAACTGTTGGTCGTCATCGCGATCATTGCCATCCTGATCGCTCTACTCCTACCAGCCGTACAGCAAGCTCGCGAAGCAGCACGCATGACCCAATGCCGTAACCATCTGAAGCAGATCGGCGTGGCTCTTCACAACTTCCATGATGTCTACAGACGATTTCCGCCGGGTTATATGGGCCCCGAAGCGAATCCGTCCAATCCCCGCTGCTACTTTTGCGGCGGATCGCGCCAAGACCGCCGCGGATCGTACATCGGAATTCTTACCTTTTTGCTGCCCTACATGGATCAGCAGCCGATTTTCGATCCGATTCCGGCCGAGGAGTTCAAGCTCGACTACCTGGGATCAGGCTGGTGGCGTGTCCAGGAGCTTCACGCGGCTGCGGAAAACAAATTGTCGACTTTTCTCTGTCCTTCGGATCCCGGAGGAGGAGATTATTCGATCGCGGTGCTGAACTGTTATCGCTGGACGTTGGAAGCCGGATTGCTGCGGGACCGCGGCCATTTTGGCCGCACGAATTATGTTTCCGTGAACGGCGTCTTTTCGAACGTCGCCGGTTATCGCCGCACGGAAGGCATGTTCCAGAATCGATCTGACCATCCCCTCCGAGACGTGACGGACGGGACCTCTAACACGATCGTTGTAGGTGAGGCGACCGGGGGCGACCGCTACGACCATCCCTGGATGGGACCGAACAATCTGCCCGTCTATTGGGGACTCGGCGATGGGTGGTGGCAATTCGGGAGCAAGCATTCCGGCGGCGTCACCAACTTTCTGCTTGGCGACGGCTCGGTGAGAAGCATCAGCCCCTCGATTGACCGCCAGACATTCCGCAACCTGGCCGGCATCCACGACGGGAATACCGTCGGCCAGTTCTAGACGGTCGCGGGGTGAAGGGGGCTGCCGATGGTCGACCGCCGCAATTAGAAAGTCTTTACCTGGTAACTCAAAAGGTAAGTTTCAACCGGATAGGACTCTCGCGTAGGGGCGAGGAGCCCGCGCGGGGAGAGGAAAATGTTGTCTGTGAACAGTCTTAGGCACCGGGCGTTCCTTCGTGGCGCGTCAAAAGGCATCATCCCCTCGCACGAAGCAACGCTCCGTATGCAGAAACGGAAATCGTTTCAAATCTCGGCGTTCTCTGCGTCCCTGCGCGAGAGTGACTTACCATTTGAGTTGGTAACCTTCGGCGGAAGCCTCATCCTCCCGCGAAGCCGAAAAGAGAGGCCCTAAGCCGTAAGAAACCGTCAGAGAGTAAGTTGTGTGCGTCGGGATGTAGGATGGGCTTTCTAGCCCGTCAAAACGGGGACGGACAGGGATGTCCAACCTACAAGATGAGCACGTTATTCTCTGACGCCCCGTAAGTCTTCTGGGGGTGGGCTTTTGCGTTTCGCTGGGCCGCCTTTTGCCCTACGGCGAAC
>JAADHY010000246.1 GCA_013151585.1 Planctomycetota bacterium | reverse complement strand
AACGGCGTCCTTGTTGTCGACTTCCGTGGCCAAGGCAATTCGTTCGAAGGACTCAAAATCCCGCGTACGGCCAATGGCGACTCGAGGCCCATAAGGGCCAAACGCTGTGTAGGTGATGTAATACTCGTCACCGATTTGCGTGATCCGCGGGTCCTCTACCCCAAAACACTCGAACGGCTCAAAACGTGGATCCGAACTCGGCGTGATCCAAGGATGCCGGTCGACTTGGAAACGGTATCCATCTTCCGAGCGGGCCAAAGTCAAGTGACTTCGGCCGTCCAGCCCTTCCACCCGCAGCAACAACAAATACTGCCCATCGAAGCGACAGGCCGCCGCATTGAACACGGTGTTGCATTCGTATGGGATATCGTCAGCCGTCAGGATCGGGTTCCCGTGATAGCGACGAAACGGCAAGAATTGTTTGGTCGCTGCCAAGGCTGCCCTCCCCATTCTCGCAAACGCAGAACTGGTTTCGTTTCACTTTACAGGCGTTGTTTCAACGATCCGCCACGAGGCGAACTACAGCAAATCCCTCCCCACGGTGCAAGTCAAAACGCCTGCGGATCGCCGACATGCCCCCATCAGGCGTCGGAAGGACGCGAGGTGGAAGACGAGCCGGCGCATTCGCGTCGGGACCGCGGCCGCTCGCTCCCGCCTGTCTCGGTCAATCCAACTGCAAAACCTGGATTTTCTCGAGCGGCACATCCACAATGGAATGATAAAGCTGCAAAGTTCTCTCTGCGATCCGCGGCCAGGAGATCTCGTTGCGGACGTACTGGCGGGCATTCTCCGAGAGCCGCCGAGCCAGCGACTCGTCCCGCAGTACTCGGACGATCGCATCGACGTACTCCGACGCATCCGCACAAAGCAGTCCGGCTTCGCAGCGGCTCAGGATCTGCTCCATCGCC
Organism: Planctomycetota bacterium; assembly: GCA_013151585.1. Classification (GTDB taxonomy): domain Bacteria; phylum Planctomycetota; class Planctomycetia; order Planctomycetales; family Planctomycetaceae; genus JAADHY01. The sequence continues at coordinate 3,708 of JAADHY010000246.1, read as the reverse complement.
GGTGTTGAGCTCGTGACGACCGGCTTTCCAAAGGCCAAGCAGTGGGCCAGGATACCGCTCTGAGATGTCATCTTGTACGGGAGCGCCACCACGTCGGCCGCCGACAGCAACAGATCGAAAGTCTCCTGAGGCAACTGCCCCCGCACCAGGCGGATATGATCCCGCGCCGGCGACTCCGCCAGCCGCCGCAGCAGCATGTGCCGATAGTCCAGGTGCTCTTTGCCACGCACCTTCCCGGCCACCAGCAAGATCGCATTGGGACAACGCTTCAAAATCTCCGGAAACACGTCGACGATCAGTTCGAAGTTCTTCGACGGCCGGAAATACCCGATCAGCAAGATGACCTTCGCGCCGGTGGGCAGTTCCAGTTGTCGTTTGGCCGCGGGGACCGGCTCAACCAGACGCGCCCCGTGGGGAATCACACTGGTTTTTTCTCCCACGCGATCCCCGAAATGTCGCTTCAAAGATTCCAACTGATACGGCTCGTGCACAATCAGCCGGTCGGAATGGTTCGTAATGGCGAGCAGAATCTCGCGCTGATCGTCCGGAATGTCTCGGTAGACTGTGTGGAGCGTCGTCACGACCGGCACTCCGACCTGTCGAAACTGAATGATCAATGGCACGACCGAGACGCCAGCGTGTTTTCCAAACAGCCCGAACTCATGCTGAATGTGCACCACGTCCGGCGTGAGTCGAACCATGGTGCCGAAGGCCTTCTCAGCCAAGTCGGGGTCTTCGTAGTCGAAAGTGGGCAAAACGTTCTTGCCCGCCGCCCCTTGATGGGCCACGACATACACTTCCAGTTTCAGGTCGCGCATGGCGTCCGTCAGGTACTGAGTGTATGTCGCGATCCCGCATTCGATCGGCGGATAGCTGGAGATGAATCCGATTCTCATGGGGTCGCTCCTTCTTCACTGGCACCGAATTGTCAGAGATCGCACGTTCGGACGCCTCACCGCGTCAAAGTGTGAAGCTGCGCAGAACGCGGATAGATTTTGCTTTCGTTGGGCTGGCAATCTTCGTACCAACCGCGACCGCTCGCGGCCCACAGATGAACGCACGCAGTAAGTCCTTGCGCCGAAAGCGATAAAGTCATTGCTTCCCGTAAAGCGAGGCCAAAGCCTCCTGGGCTGCCAAATCGGCTTCTGCCAAATTTGCAGCTTCTGCAAGCAGTACGTCGACAAGTGGCGAAGAGCGAGTGCTTTGTCACAGCGAAAAGTTGGGACTGAAGTTTGGTTGTGGTGCAGCCGTCTCGGCTGCTGCTCGCGGGCGAAACGCCCGCGCCACAAGAACGCATGATCCCAATTCTTCCCTTTGACAAAGCACTAGGCAGCGGCAGCCTCCCTGACAAGCTCCAGAAATGGGCCCTATCCGACGCGGCCTGCCTCGAACGGCGCGACCAAATTTGAGCCCGCGGCGCGAGCTGTGAAAACCAGCCGGGCGCGACAGGCGTCGCACTTCTGCGAGGACGGCAGAATCGGTTCCATCGTCCATTCAGGCTCGTTTGTCTTTGCGAATCACGTTTCTATGGAGGACGCCATGGCGAACCTCTCGGCCCGTTTCCGGTTTTAGGCTGCTGGCGACGACCAGAGATTCGGCCTCCATGCGGCACCGTCCTGCGGAAATCATCTCACTCCCGCAGCGGGCGGGCAGGCTGCCTGGAATCGAGCGGGAACACTGCTGTTGGACGTTGCATGCTTCCGCCGCCCTTCTCGTCGGTCATTCCGCCTCTCCGGCGCCTCTCCGTGTGCTCCCAAAACCTCTTGCCGCCGCTTCGCGATTCTGATACAAGCCGCCCGCTTTACACTCGGTCCGCGCGGTCCTTGTGCTGGATCGCTTTTTAGCCTGTTTCATATGGATAATCCCAGGAGTTCCCATCGTGTCCATGACGACGCCTTCTCCTGTGTCCCGACCGCGCCGGCCCCTCCCTCAGTCTGCCTCGTCTGGCCCTCCCGACGAAACGACTGGCCAAACCCACGACCGAACGCTGGCGGTCTCGGCGAGCGGCAAGGCGGACCACACCGACCGCCAGCCGGTCCGCCGCGAGACCCTTCCGCGACGAGCCGCGACGATCCGACGGGCCCTTCTGTTCCTGCTGGCCGGTTCGCCTCTGCTGCTGGCCGTGGCCGACCGGGTGAACGGCTTGACGGAGCGTCCCAAGCCCTTCAGTGACCGACCGGCTCTAGCCTTCGACCAGTATCTGGTCAATCTGGGCGAAGTTCCTGTCGGACCGCAACATTTCGCGCACTTCTCGTTCTGCAACCAGAGCGACCGCGTCGTTCGCGTGACGGCGCTCAAACCGAGTTGTGGCTGTCTGAGCCCTCGGTTGGAGAAACGGGAATACCAACCGGGGGAGTCGGGCTTTTTTTTCTTGCGGGTCCAAACCGCCAACGAAGAACCGGGACCGAAACGATACGAATGCCGCGTTCTTTATGAAGACCCCCAGCCACGTGAAGTTGTCGTGCGATTCAAACTGGTCTTGCCGGAGCGGACGGTTACGGTCCGCCCGCGGTCCCTGATCCTGTACCCGCTGAGCGACCGTCCGATCGTCAAAGACCTGATCGTCACCGATTCGCGGCCTCACCCCTTGACGGTCGTGTCCGCCGATTGCACGCTCTCGATCGTCTCGGTCGAGGTGGTTCCGCCGGATTCCAGCAAGCCGGCACCGCGAGAACAACGCGTTGTTGTTCGGACCGAGAAGGTTCCGCCGGGACGTCACCGCGGAGTCATCAACCTTGTGACAGACGACCCGAAGTTTGCTCGAATCCGCGTGCCCATCTGGATCGAGCGGCCGGCATCGACCGGCAAAGCGTCACTCGCCGGCGCTCAACCGCCCTCCCGCAACTGAGCGGCTCGTGCTGCTCCTCTTTCTGAAGAGTGACGCCTCTGCGAGCGATGCGCTCCCCTGGGCGGTCCGTCTGCAGAGCCAAAGTCATGGTCGAGAGGATGCGAGCAGTTGTCTCCGGAGCTGATCCAGAATGTGTGTAACTAGCCGCTCACGCCCTTCTCCCGCCTGTTGCGCGAAACTCACCCAGAAAGCCGAGATGGTGCCATCTGGCCTTCGAATGGCGACGGCCACGTCGGCCGTCTGACGCTCATCCCGGCGAGGCGCTCCCACCGCGACCGTCCAATCGGCCGAAGTCGCCTGGGCGGCCAGACGGGCGAGACGCCGACATCCTTTGGCGGCCTCTTGGCGCGGGTCGGTCCCGTTCGTTTGCGCATGGGAGCTGCCCGGCTTCGATGCCGGTGCACCCAGCAAAGCCCGAAGACGCCCTTCCGACGGCGCCGTCACCGCTCCGGCCAAAACGTGTGAGCCGGGAGCCGCCGAAAGCGCCGCCGCCAACAAGCCCCCCGTGGCGCATTCGGCCAGTCCGAGCGTTTGTCGCTGTCGGCTGAGCAGATCCAGGACGCTGGCTTCCAACGTTGTGTCATCATCCGCGTAGATGTAATCGCCCAAGTACCGCCGAATCCGTTCTTTCAATTGGGTCAGTCGTTCCCGCGCCGCGGGCGTGTCCTCGGGCAACGAAAACGTAAAGTCAACGCGCCCCGCTCGAAATTGAGAGGTCTGCGCCACGTCCGGATCAAGCTTTACTTTTTGATGCAAGACCTGCGTGATGCGCGACTGGCCGATGTTCACAAACCGCAGACGAATCGAACAGCCAAGCGGCCGCGTGCCGAATCGGCGGGCCAGGTAAGGAACCAGTTCCC
>JAADHY010000500.1 GCA_013151585.1 Planctomycetota bacterium | reverse complement strand
AGGCGGTGCGTCCGGCGCCCTCGGTGGACTGATCGGCGCGGCATTTTCGGACGGGGCCGCGGATGCCGCGCGGGCTGGCCTGCTGGACGGCGCCGTTGGCGGAGCTGTGGGCGGTGTGGGCGGCGTCGTTGTGAAGGCCCGGCACGCCGCGGTCGCGGCTAGGGCGCTCCAGGACGCCGCCAAGCTAGGAATCGGTACACGGGCTGTTGTCGCGGAAGGACTCACCGACTTGGCCCAGGGAGCATGGCCAGCCGTCCTCGTAGAGGGGAAGGTTTACGTCGCTCGATTCCATGCTGAAGCTTGGAGACTTGCCGGTAGGGGGCCGGTCCAGAAGTACGGTATGGTCGTCCTCGACGCAGCAGGTCGAGTGCTCGGTTGGAAGTAACGTGCGCCAATCCGGAGGTCGTTCATGTTTGACTATAATCGCTTCCTGCAACTTCAAGAGTCGGAACTCTACGAGTACATGGAACCACTCTTGCAACAAGAGTCCCTCGACATAAACTCCGATGCCCTGAACCGAATGCTCAGACAACTACCCGAATTCGATCAATATCATCTTGTCTATGCGTTGGAGATCGGGGCGCGTTGTGCTCCCGAACTGTTCCTGAACGAGGTCGTCGGGTACCTCGTCCATCCGGAAGGCGCGGTCTGGTCGACCGCTTACCGGATATTGAGTCGCCTGCCCGCTGAGGCTCGGACGGACGAACTAATCGCTCGCGTGCGACAGATCGCCGCGGAGAATCCGACGAACGCGAATGTCGCAGAGATCCTTGCGAAATTGGAACAGAGCAAGTGACGGACGAACTGCGCAACGCGAAACGGCCGACTGACTCGGTGCGCCGAGTACGCCGAGCCAAGCTTCTCGCGCTGGGGGCTTCAATGCCACCTTTCGCCGGGGAGTGCTCCGAGGTCGCCGCTGACACAGCGCGTGGCGCATGGGGAACGCAGTGAGAGCGAAGAAAAAAAGACAGCCACCTTAGCGCGGCTGGCAGCGTGCCATGCTCGGCAGAACTCATTGTCCCGTCAGGTGTTTCCACGTGATTGGGGTCTAGCCCTCGGCTTGGTCAGCGGCGATGCGAAAGGAACCGCCGGCACGGCCGCCGTAGTCACGCTGGGTTCCTTCAGCGGCACAATCATCGCCGGCGAAGACGCCCTGGCCCTGGCCGGCGGCTCAGCCAGCGTCCAGATGACCGCCGGCGCCGACGCCTTGGTCTGGTCCGCCGGAAACCAAACCGGTTCAATCACCGCCAACTCGGGCAACGCTGTCTCCCTGCCCCGGGCGACTCCGGCACGAGCCTCAGCCCCCCGGCCGGAAATGCGTATGCTTGGGCCTTCGGCAACAGCCAAAACACGGTCTTGGCGCGTGAGAGTGCCGGCGTGGTGACGCTGGGCTCCTAGATTGGACGGACCAGTCCAGCTTCGGCCCGTTGGGCTACGGAGCGGCCGTTCGCAGCTACGGGACGATCAGCGCGTGGCTGAGCGCTCAGAACCCTNNGGCTCGGCTATCGGCGGGCGCATCGGCAACGTGCAAGCGGTGGGCTCGATCGCCGGCACGTTTGTCGCGGCCAGCGAAATCGGACCGGTTCGTTCCGGCGCCGGTGTTTCGGCCGCGCTTTCGGCTCCGACGGTCCGCGATCCGGTCGAAAACGACAGTCCCATCGCCGCTCTTTCCGCTCCGGCCGTTCCCGATTCCGTGGCTTCGGACGTTCAGAGCCAAGTCGACACCACGCGCAACGACGTCCTGTCGGACCGGGACGCCATCGACCAGTCGATCACCGAGCTGATGGCCGACCTGAACGAACTGACGACGGATGCGCAAAACAACGTTGCCTCGGCGCGTTAGGATCAGCAAAATAACCTTTGGGAGTCGCGCGCCGCGGCCAACGGGAAACTCGCCCAACACAAGAGCGCGGTTCAATCGATCTTTGACAACGCCGTAGACAACGCCCGCGAGCAGGTGGCTCAACTGCGCTCGGACACGCACCGTTCCCAGTCTGCAGTTCAGTCCACGCGGGACCAGGAATGTCGGGAGAGCCAGAAGGCACGGGAGAGAGCAGTCGCAAAGTTGACTGAGGCGACGAGAACTCTTGAGCGTGAAAGCAACTCTGCCCGCGACGACCAGAACCGCGTGGCCGACGGTGCTGCGAACGAAGTCGGCAAACGGCGACGAGATCGACAGCAAGATGCGGTTTCGTCGCTGTCCGAGCAGTTTGGAATGGACTTGGACGACGGCTTGGACCACCGCCTGGACCTGGCCAGCACTAACGACACCATCGCGATGATGGCGGCTCTGGCTGCTGTCGGCGGCGGACCTCGAGGGTTGAGTTTCCGTGAGGCGACTGAGGAGCCGAGTTGGTGGCAGGGTTACCTCAGTTATTTGGCCCCATGGAATAACCCGGCGCCCGTCGATGGCTGGGACAAAGCGCTTCATTGGGGCAAGTGGACGTTTTGGGGAATCGGAGTTACCAGTGCAGCCGGCGCCGGAGCTGCGGCTGCGACCGGAGTCGGGAGCATGACGTTGAGCGAGGTGGGCGTCGCGGTCTCGGCGACGGCGACGAGCGTCGGCGCTGAGGCGTACGTGGTCGGCACGCTCACAGCCGCGCAGATTCAACGTCTGATAGCTTCCTCAGGAGACCGGGTGGTGACAGTGTTCACAAAGCTCACGCAGTCGCCTGCAGCAAATCGCGTTCTTTACACCAGTACGAATCCGCGGTTATGTGAAGAGATCCGGCGAGGAACACTGTACGTGGGCAGAATCCCGGCGGATCTTTTCCAACGCTTGGTCGCGGAGAACCTGATCCGCCGAGAATTGACAGAAATGGGCGGAGTCCGCGACTACGCGGTCATTTCAGCGGAGGCAATGAGAATTCTTCATCATTATTTCGAAGCAACTGGAGGGAGACCTTCCCCGTGAGTATCGAGTATTCCAATCGACTTCGCTTTTGTTGCTCCCTGTTTCGTGACGCCGTCGGGGATGGTACGCAGCAAGGATTATGCATTGTTCCATGTAGGAGCAAGACAGCAGGAGACTTCTTTTTCTTGGAGTTTCACGCTGTTGCAGTTTGCGATGAAGAAAAGCTGGACACGCCCGATGTGAGAATCGTATACGGCGTGCAGCAGGCAATCAGTTACTGTCCGTGGTGCGGCGCCGCGTTAAGAGAATTCTACGCGGACCTGTTCGACTTGTTACCCTTCGCCAATTGGGAGGACCGCCCCAAAGGTTGGGGGCCTGCTGAAGAGTCGTCAGTAGACGACTGTCGTTGAAACGACAAACGTGGCTGTGCCCCCTGAATAGTACCTTCGTAGGGTGGGACCAGCTCGCGCAGCGACCGTCAGCCCACCAAGCCAGTAGGCACCATGTCCGGTGAAGCCACGTCCGCGGACGGCTCGGCTGTGGCCGTCACCGTGGGCTGCGGGACGAGCTTCCTCTTGATCCCGGGGGCATAACTGCATTTGTGCTCTTTGGTCGTTGCGCCCCGAGCGCTGTAGGGTGGGCCCTGCCCACCTGACGAGTCTCTGCCGCTGCAGGAGTCGCCGCGGGGCCGGTGGAGTCGGCGGGACTGGGGCTTCCCGATCCAACCGGTTTCGGGCTATCCTGGTCGGACGGCTTGGACCACCGGCTCGACCTGGCCACCACCAACGACGCGATCGTCATGATGGCCGCCCGGGCGGCTGTGGGACAGAGCAAAGGCAGCACCTCTGGCGAACGCGCAGCAACGACCGGCAATCTGCCGCCCGGGCTGCGCGGCGGAGCGACGTTTATCGGGCCCTACTGGGCCCCGGGCGCGGGCTCGGCTGCGAGGCGACTTACGCTCGAGTCAGTGCGTGCTGCCGCTGCGGACAAGGAATTGCCGACAAGGCTGTTTGACGAGGTTCTGAGATACCACGACAGCAGCGTAGAAATCGTCTGCGGAAAGAGTCCCAGTTACAGTCGATTGTCCAATACTATCTTCATCCCGAAAAACATGTATGATGAGTCACCATCGCGGTGGCTGCCCTCCGAGTGGGGCCAATTCTACAATGAGCTTTTCCATGCTTGGTGGGACATCGTTTTCGAAGAACAACGTCCGTGCCGAGAGGAGCACCAGAAACTCATTCAGAACTACGTCTCCAAGTACAGGAAGGCGAATCAATGGTTCCCCGAGCATGCGCAAGAGGAGGCCTACTCCGAGACAGTACACTCCGTAATCACGTCCTGGGCGGGGTACCACACGTGGGATCGGCTCAAATACCTGAGAGATGACACGGTAATGCCCGTGAGCCACTCGCGCCTGATCGGATTTTCCACAGAGGCGGAGGCAATCTACCCTGATCGTGCGGAGTACGAGAGACTGCTGCGGTGGCTGTTTGGCTATGTGCCGCGAGAAGATTCGAACCGCTAGCCCGAGGCTGGATCCCTAGGTGTCGGCGAGAGTGCCATTCGGATTTGGTCATGCGCGTCGGTCCGGATTGAGGCGTGCGGCGAGTTGTCGACAGTTCGACCAGAGGCGAACTCTCGGCGGCGTACTTGACGAGGTCCGTGCGAGGAGTGTGCGATGACGAGGTCGTCCTTGCTGATCGTGCTGTGTGTGGCGGCGGTCGTTGCCTCCGCTGCCGCAATGCTGGTGATGTACGCCGGATGGAGAGACGGGCTATACGACGAGCAAACTGCTAAAAACGCAGCTGTGACGGCGCGAATGATTCTTGAGAACGTTGCCAACGAACGCTTACGGAGCTGCGGATTCCCAGAGGGAAGTGCTGTGCGGTGGTCGCTCACGACAGTTCAAACTGCAATCCCCAAGGTGCTCGCGAACAGTGTGTTCGTATCGGCCGACAGCTTTCGAGATCGGGAGAGGGCGTACTGGGTGCTAAGGCATCCAGAGTCTGGCGCCCAGCTCGTCATGTCTGCTGCGGGCGATGACCAAAGTTCCTTGATAGCCATTGTGGGGATTAACAAGCACCTGCGAATTGCGTCTCTGTTCGTGCTGGTCGTAGTTAAAACAGAACGTGGAGGTGTTGTTCTCGATGGGATCTACGCGATTGGCCCTGGTTCAGGGCGGCTTCATCGGTTGCCTGTCGTCAAGCCGATCGCGAGGTTCGACGAACCGCAACGGTGATGTCTCATTGTGGCCAGACAGATGGACAGACAACTAGCCCAGCAGACTTGTAGTTGTAGCGTGGGCCCGCGCTCGCCTTGCGGCGAGCTTATCGCACCCTACGGATCTGGACAACCCGGTGGCGATCGCGGCGGCCAATCTGGCAAATGCCCAAGCGGCTCTGGCCGCGTTTGAGGGGCTGCAGTGGGTACAGTCTCTGCCG
>JAADHY010000128.1 GCA_013151585.1 Planctomycetota bacterium | reverse complement strand
CTTCTTCCCCCAGGAAAGGTCGAGCGGCAGCGCGTCTTCTTGCGACGGGTGCCGGGCAGGAGCCAATCCGATTTCGCTCACCTGCAGCCAGTCGCCACCCGTCAGCCGGACTTGCACCTGACGGGTCCCCGCTGGGACGGTCACGAAGTAATCTCGATCGAAAAGGTTCTGGTACACCTTCCAGCGGGGCTGAAAAACCGCCTTTTTCCATTCTCCTCGTCCCGGGCCGCACACAAACACCTTCTTCCACAGTGGCTTGCCGTCGGCTTCGACCACCAGGTCGGCCCGGTGCGAGACGAATTGCACGTGCAGGCGCAACCGCGTGTCCTGTCCGAAGGGGCCGTCGATCACTAACGGTCTCGGTTCGGTTTTGGCCGGCCCCAGCAGAAGCCCGCGCGCCACCACGCGCGGCCAGGAAGGGCGAGGAAACTGCTCACCCCGGACCCAGCGGGCTTTGTAATGGCTGACGGACATGGGGACGTATCCGCGCGTGGCCTGAGCGATCCGCAATGGAATCAGTTCCGGGACCGGCCGCTTGCCCCACTCCAGGCCGTCCGCCACGATCAGGCGATGCGGGTCTTCCGATCGAATCGCTTCGACCATTTTGCGGCAGACAGAAACGTACACCTTCGGATCGATGCGAGATGGCTCATTGAACAGATTGAAGCTGAGCCGTTCGCTGGGAATGCCGCGATACCGCCGAGCGAACGCGGCCCAGTGCAAGGCACAAACGCGTTGAGCTTCCGGATCCGTCCACAGGCTGCGTTTCTCAGGTGGTCTCGCGACGGTGTAGCCAGGAGCGCGATGGAAGTTAATCATGACGTGAATGCCGTACCGGCTCCCCCACTGGACCGCTTGATCAATTTCGCGAAGAACGCGCTCGTCCAGTTGCGTCCAGTCGCCGTCGCGGATCCAAACGCGATAGTCCATCGGCAGTCGGACAAAGTTAAAGCCCAATTTGGCGATCAGCCGAAAGTCTTCTTCCTGGAACGGCCTGTCAGCTCCTTTGTAAAACTTGGCCTGCAGGTTGAAGCCACGCCATCGAGGCAGTTCATCCCAACGGGCTGACGGCAACGAAGCCGCACGGGGCGAGTCCGCCGCTTGACCGAGACCGAGCTCCAGGTTCCCCCACACAAGGACAGGAAGAAGAACGCTGCTGAAACTGAGCCACCGTTTTCCCATCGCAGCTCTCCCAGACTCAGGACCGTTCGTTTCGCACAGCAACGCGCTGCCGGCAAAAGGCGCCTCACCGGCGGACGCACTCCCACCGTTCGGCCGGGACCAGCAGCGGTTCTCACGGCTTGCGGGATTGCGGAGCTTCTCGTGCCGCGCGGTGCAGGGCTTGGAGGGACGGACGATGCCCCGTAAGACGCTGGAACTGTTCGCTAACTGACGCCACCGTCCAATCCAACGCCAGAAACACGCGACAACCTTGTTCTCGCGCCTGCTGAACCAAGCGAGTCGAGGCCGGCTGAGCCACCGTTTCGATCACAGCGGCCTGCGGACGCAGCCATTCCGGCTCCAAAGGCGACTCGTCGGGATGGGGATCAGCCCCGATGTCCGTGCAGTGGAGTGGACGAATACGTCCGGATCCAGCAGCTCGCGGTCTTCCCACGGAACCGATCGGGCTTCGACTCGTTCGGCCAGACGGCTGGCGGCTTCACGCTGCGGAGCGACGACGGTCAGGTCCGCTCCGCCCGCCCGAGTGGCCCAAGCCATCGCCCGAGCGGGCGGCCGCGTTCCCAACAAAAGGACGTGCGTCCCCGTCAGCGATTTCGGTTCAGCCGGATCTCGGTTCGCGGCTCGGCAGAGCAACTGCCGGGCGGCTTCGACGTCCGTTTGGACGGCGAACCACGCCCCTTCTTCACGACACAACACGTTGGCCGCCTCCATCCGAACGACGGAATCGTCCTGCCGCTCGGCCAAGGCGATCACCTCCGTCTGGAGCGGCGGCCGCACAGCGTACGCTCGCACTGGAAACCACTCGAACTCCGCCAGCGCGTCCTTCAATTCTTCAGTCGGCACCGCGAACGGGACACAGACGGCGTTCATCGACTGCTCCGCCAGCGCTCGGTTCAGAAGACGAACCTCCAGGCTGTCGGCGGCTCCGTCACCGAGCACACCAAAGACGGTCGTCTCGCGATTGATCTGGTCGAATCGATAGATGTCTCGCATTTCGTGAAAGGTGAGCTGTCCCGGAGCTAACTGGCGAGCCTTATGGAAGGTGGCGTAGGTGAAGGGGGAACCGTACTTGCCACACAGAATGCGGCTGGCCAGTCCCATCTCGCCCATGCAAAAACCGACGGTCGGCACGGAGGCGGATTCGACCAGCTTTAGGACGCGGACGATGTCCTGCGGCGACTGCGCCATGGTGACCAGCTTCACGATGTCCGGATCACATTGGCACAACCGCTTGTGAATCTCTTCGAGGTCCTGCGGCGTTTCCTTAAAGTCATGGTGGCTCACGATGCGCTTCGTCCGGCCGTAGCGGGGAATTTTGGGCGCCGTGTCTTCCTCAAGATCGACGTACTCGACGTCGTCAGCGATGGCGGCCCGCAGCAGGGTCAGCCGTTGCTCTTCCGTGCCGCGCCATCGGCCGCCGTCCTGTTCCCGCCGGCAGGTGATGATGACCGGCGTGGGCCGGTCGGCGATCAATCGAGCCAAGTTCGGCAAGCGGGCCAGCCAGTCCAACCGCAGTTCGACCAGCTCGGCCCCCTGCTCTGCCATGGCTCGATGCTCGGCAATGACCATCTTATGCCGTGATCGACCAATGCTGACGCAAATCATCGGTAGTGGCCTCCGAGTCGTGGGCTATCCCATGCGTCCAAACTGGCGGTCGAGCTCCGCCCGACTGAGCACTAGCGCCGTTGGGCGGCCGTGCGGACAGTGGTGAGCGTCGTCGATCAGATGGCGTTGCTCCAGCAAACTGTTGATTTCTTCGGACGTTAGACGCTGCCCGGCTTTGATTGCCGCCTTGCAGGCCATCATGTGCAGCAGCTCATCGAGCAGATCGCGTCGGGTTGGTTTTGGGCCGCCTCTGCCGATCTGCTCGGCCAAGTCGCGCAGCAGGCGGTCTAGATCGGCTCGGGCCAACATCGCCGGGTAACGATTCAGCAGCACGGTGTTCGTCCCAAACGGCTGTATTCCGAATCCCAGTTGCCCCAACAGCTCCTCGTGATCGAGCAGCGTTGCCGCCTCCTGAGCCGACAGTTCCACAGGTCGCGGAACCAGCAGCCGCTGCGATTCGACGTGGCCCGAAAGAATGCGTTTTCGCAACTGCTCGTAAAGCACCCGTTCGTGCAACGCATGCTGATCGATGACGACAACGCCCTCGTCTCCTTCGACGATGATGTACCGGTCGAGCACCTGCATGGCGCGCGGCTTGGCGGCCCCGACGGGGCCGGCTGGCTGGGGACGCTCCGTTGGTTCAACCAGTTCCGCTGGTTCGGCTGGCTCGGCCTGTGGCACCGGTTCGACAGCTTCAACCGGCTCCACCTGTCCGATCTGCTGAAACGTCAACCTCGAAGTCTGCGGTGGTGTAGGATGCGGTGGTGGACCTTTGGAACCAACATCCGCCGTCGTGTCGCCCTCGCCGGCGACTGCCGGCATCCGCAACGTCGACGACAGCTCCGTGCTTAAGAACTTGGTCCGGATCATCGACAAAAGTTGTCGGTACAGCCGCTGGCTGTCCCGGAAGCGGACTTCGCTTTTGGTGGGATGGACGTTCACATCCACCAGGTCCGCCGGCATTTCGATGAACAAGAAGGCGATCGGCTGCCGGCCGACCATCAACAGCCCGCGGTAGGCTTCTGTCAAAGCGTGCTGCAGCGTACGGTCTTGGATCCAACGGCCGTTCAAGAAAAAGTATTGTCCCTTTCGGGTCGCTTTGCTTTGGTCCGGATGGGCGACGTAGCCCCACATGCGTATGTCGTCCGATTCCGATTCGACCCAGATCAACTGCTCGGCCAACTCGCGGCCGAAGAACAGCCCGAGCCGATCGATGAGCCGGTCGGCGGGCGGTAGCTCGTAGACTGTCCGGTCGTTGTGCGTCAGCGTCAGGTGCAGTCGCGGATGGGAAAGAGCGACCCGAGTGAATTGCTCCGAGATGTGACCAAACTCGGTTGCCGTCGTTTTCAAGAATTTCCGGCGCACCGGCGTATTGCCGAAAAGCTGCCGGACCTCGACCAGTGTTCCCCGCGAGCAACCGCAAGGCGTTGGTGGCATCACCCGACCGAACTCGACCCGCAATTCCAAGCCCGTCTCGAACCCGTCCGTCCGGCTTCGGATGCGGAACTGGCTGACCGCTGCAATCGACGCCAAAGCCTCGCCCCGGAACCCCATCGTTCGAATGCGAAACAAGTCATCGGCCGACTGGAGCTTGCTGGTCGCGTGCGACGCGACGGTCAACGGCAGGTCGTCCGGATGAATGCCTTCGCCGTTGTCGACCACGCGGATCCGTTCGGAACCGCCTTGAGCCACATCGACGTCGATGCGCGTGGCCAACGCGTCGATGCTGTTCTCGAGCAATTCCTTGACTACGTTCGCAGGCCGCTCGATGACTTCACCGGCCGCGATTTTGCAAACGATTTCCGTATCAAGACGTCGAATGCGTGCCATGAGCTGTGCGAGGATTTCTGGTACGAGACAGAGGAAACCTCCTTGTCGGCTCCCTGAGCTTCTTTCATAGCGGTCGCCGAACGGTTTGGCAACGGTGCCCTCGCAACCAACGGTTGCCCCAGTTGCCCCGACGGCTTACCAAGGTGGACAGGAAGCGTTTCCGTCAGTGGTTCCAATCAATTTGCTCGTACAGAGCCAGCAGTTTGGCGCCCCGGTGAGGATTCAGTTGCATGACGTGAGCGATCCGGCCGCGCAAATGAGCGGCGAAGTCCGGGACTTGTTCACGATTCTGGTCGGACGGTCCGTGCCGAATGCAATTCGTGAGGATGGCCTTCAACCGATCGAAATCCGAGCGGGTCACGTTGGGATGGGCGTTGACGACCACGCCGGCAATCGTCTGCCGCTGGTTGTTGCGGAGCACCTTGCGTTTTTCTTTTTTGACCCGAAACCGCTCGGATTGGATGATCTGCGTGATCAAAGGAAGGAAAGTGGGCAAGGCACGGATCAACCGTTGCGAGCCGGAGAAGGTCAGGTCGTCGGCGTAACGGGTATAGGCGGCGCCGAAGCAACGAGCCATGCCCGTCAGTCGGACGTCCAGGCTGAAGGCGGAAAGATTGGCCAATGCCGGAGAAGTCGGCGCTCCTTGAGGAAGGTGCCACGCTGTGTACGGGCGGAGCGTATCGTCGCTGCCGTCCGGGGCAGAGAGGCTCCACGGAGCCGCACTGGTCGTCAACCGCGCCAGCCAAATCGCCGCTTCGCGGCTGTAGCCCACACGGCGGAAAATGGCCACCACCCGAGCGAAGCGAACGCTCGCGTAGAAGTTCTCCAAGTCCAGCTTCAGCACGACCCGGCGGCCCACGTGGGGCTGCGCGTTGGTGACGATCGACCGCCCACGGACAAAGCCGTGAGCCGCTTCATGAGGCGGAATGTTTTGCAGAATCTCTCGGGCAATCCGTTGCTGGACCGACTTCAGGATCGGCTTCGGCGCCTCGATCAGCCGCCATCCACCAGAGCGTTTTTCCATCCAGCGACAATAGTAGTGCCCGTCTCGTTCGGTTTCTGGCCGTTGGGTTTCGGCACAGCGACGCGTCAACCACGCCAGCCGACCGACTGGCATCTGGAGCCAGTCGGCGAGCTGTTCGGGGGTGTGAAACTCGGGCAGCCCGAGCGTCCGCAATTGGTCCGGATCGCCGTCGCGGCTCAAATCCCAATACTGGCCTGGGCGCGTGGCCAGCCGGGCGAAGCGGTAGGGCAGATGATCGACCGGAAGCGCAGCTTCTGCCCGGGACTCGACGGGGCGATATCGCAACGGCGTCAACCGCGGCTTGCCCTCGAGTTCGGTTCGGTGTGACGAGGACGGTTTTAGTAATGGGGTAACAATGGATATCGGTCTTCTAATTTTAATAGAAGAAGGCAATGGACCTGTTATAGGTATAAACATTTTAAC
>JAADHY010000641.1 GCA_013151585.1 Planctomycetota bacterium | reverse complement strand
CGGAAAAAGTGGCCATGATCCACGCGACCGACCTGTTCCGGCCGCACGATGATCCAGACGACCACTGGGACTTGGCCTGCGTCTATGCCTTGGCTTACGAAGGCCGAATCGATCTGAAAGCGGTTCTCTGCGATTTCCCGCGATCTGGTCGCCGGAACGATCCGGACGTCGCGGCGGTTGCCCAGATGAACTATTTGACCGGGCAGGCGGTTCCCTTGATTGTCGGCACGTCCAAACCGATGCGTTCCCGAGCCGATGTCCAGAAAGACGTCCCGGAAGCCGACCGAAACGGCGTCCGCTTAGTGCTGCGAGTCTTGCGGGAATCGTCGCGTCCGGTCGTCATCAACATCACCGGAAGCTGCCGCACGATCGCCGTGGCGGGAAAGCGGGCCCCCTCTTTGTTCGCCGAGAAGTGTGCGGCCATTTATCTCAACGCGGGAACGGGCTCCCGAGACCCGGTCAAGGCACGACGCCGCGAGTACAATGTCTCGCTGGATAGCAAATCTTACGCGGCCATCTTCGACTTGCCATGTCCCGTATATTGGATGCCGTGCTTCGAGGAATTCGGACAGCAACAACCGAATGGCGGCTGGCCCGTACGCCCATTCGGAACCTACTACCGATTTCGACACAGCGACGTGCTGCCGCATCTCTCCGACCGGGTGGTCAACTTCTTCACGTTCATGTCGCGCGGTGGACGACCAGGAAAAAGCTCCGCCCACTCGACCGGTTGGCTGCGTCACCTGGTCGGCCCACGAGACCGCGAGGAAGAAACACGAATCAGCTCCACCTTCCGCAACATGTGGTGCACAGGCGGGTTCCTGCACGCGACAGGGCGAACCGTTTGCCGAGACGGCCGCATTGTCTCACTGGACCAAGCGGGCGATGAGGCCGTTTTCACGTTCGACCCCGTGCGCGTCTCTTGCCGCGATGACGGCGTCACGCACTGGAACCCCACGACGGAACCCACCAACCGGTTCATTTTCCACGTCCGCGATACAATCGCTTATCCCCGAGCCATGACGACCGCCTTACGCACGTTGCTGGCTCGATTGCCGTAAGTGGTGACAGGCTAGCAACCGTTCAAGTGTTGAATGGCGGGGCACGTCGGGGCGGGCTCGACCTTTGAGTCGACCGCCATCACGCGGCCGTTCAATGAGAAAGAACGTACCGTGCCGAAATCGGCAACGGAGTCCAAGTGGCCGTGGTAGAAGCTGCCAGCTCCCGGCGAACGTCGCTCGGCTGTTTCCCTGCGAGCCGATCATAGCGGCACCGGCCGCGCTGCTATGACGCCGATGCTGACAACACCCGCCAGGGGACTGCGCCTCAACCTGGGAACGGCTACACCATCACTTCAACTTGTAGATCACAGCCATCCCGTCTTTCTTGAGCTCGGACGCCCGGATCACGACCATCAAATAGTTCGGATCGTTTTCAACCGTCTGAAGAAAGTCGAGCATCTGGTTTCGGAAGCGGATCACGTTGTCCGCCACAATGATGGCCCCTGGCACCAGCTTCGGTTCAATGGCTTTGAAGTACCTGAGGTAATCCCGTTTGACCGCGTCGATAAAAACAAAATCGAACGTCCCTTCCAGCTTCGGAAGAACCTGCAAGGCGTCTCCTTGAACCACCGTCACCGAATCCTGCAGTTGCATCTTCTTGATGTTTTCTCGCGCGGCCTCCACCATCTTCGGATCGATATCGATCGTGATCAGATGGCCGCCCGTCCGTTCGAATCCCCAACCCATATGAAGCGCGCCGTAGCCCGTTGCCGTTCCCACTTCGACTCCTCGCTTGGCTCCGGAACTTTCCACGAGAATCCGAAGGAATGTTGCGTCGCCTGGTGTGGTGTTGATGTTCAACCGGTGAAAATTGTGGATGAAATCTTCTCGCAGCTTGCGCAGCTCGGGCGAGTCCTTTCCGGCGGCAAACGCCGCAGACCCGCTTAGCCCTCCAATCCAGAAAGCCAGTAGCAAGGCAGCAATCGTTCGATGCAAAGCCTTTTTCATCGGCGAATCCTCCTTCGATCGAATCAGCCAGTCTTGGTGGCAACAGCAGGCTCGTTTCTGGCAGGACCAGCCCGCTTCGTCCGTGCCCGAGTATACGAGCCTTCGACGCCGCCGCCAATCAAACGGGGCCCAACCCGCGCCCATGACGCCTGAGACCGACGCGGCGGCGCATCTCCAGCGCCCCCATCCGCTGCCAGCCAAGTTGCCACGGCCTTCGCATTTTGACATCCGAACCAGCTAGCGCCGTCTGCTCTGCCGTCCCTTCAAGAGCTTGGTCTGAGTTCGGCAGAAACCGGCGACGGGCGGACCGGGCCGGGGTGATGTCTGAGAAGCATCCGCAGAGAAACGCCCGACTCGAAGCAGAAATAGCGCACCGGCGCTTCTCGACCGGGGGAGAACAGAGCGGCATCCCTCGGACAGACGCTCCGCCTTCCAGCGGAGCATTTTCCTCCGGAGAATCCCTCCAATCCGCAGAATCGGTAAAGTCCACCCGGTTTCCCAGCCGATTCAGGGAAAGGATGCCGTCCGCGGCGTCCACTGATCCGTACGCCTTAGGAAAACAGAGAAATCGAGGATCGGGGATGAAAGCAACGTGGGGATCCTTTGCAGTGCTAATGGCCTGCGCCGCTTTGGCCGGTTGCACGTGTCATCAAGCGGGTTACTACGATCCGATTACAGGGCTGGTCTATTCACCCGGCCCCACGCCCGCCATGAGCTGGATCAAGTGCGGGCACGATGACGACGAGGAGAAGGACCACAAGAAACATCGCGCGAGATACAAGACTCGCCGACCTCGCCGGTTCGGCTCTCGCGTGATGGCTTCCTATCCCAACACAATCGCCCAGGCCCCAGCCGGTCCTGTTCAGACAGTGGGGCCAACATACTCGGCGCCCGAATGCGGAACGGGCTGGGGTGGAGCGGCAGCTCCATCGCCGTGCGGGCCCCCGACTCCGTGCGGAAGTCCAGCCCCGGCTCCCCCGGGGAATTGCGGCACGTGCGGTCAGAATTACGTCGGGCCGGTGCCGGACGGCATGGTGGGAAGCGGCCCGGTCCTCTCGGGCGACTGCCCTTCCTGTGAGAACGCCGTCGTGGATCCCGCCAATCTGACGCCGACTCCGGAATGCTCCGGCTGTTCGGGCAAGGGCGCTCCGCAACAATCGCAGCCTTCCGGCTGCAGCCATTGCGGGTCAAATCACGGCGGGACGGCTACGTTTGCTCCGGGCAGCAACCCCGCTCCCAGCGGCGGAAACTCGCCATCGGCCGCTCCGAACAGCGTTCCACCTCCACCGACTACGGAACCGGTACCCGCTCCGCCCGCTCAAACCTCCACTTGGCAATTCAGCCAGCCGGCCGTTCCTCAGCCGTTTCAACTTCCGCCGCTCCCCGGCTCCGAGCCGAGTGGGGTTCGCCAGGCCAGCCACGCTACCAAGTGGGTGCCGCGAAGCCCGAAGTCGGGCCAGTAATTCGCTCGGGAGCAGTTCGTCGCATCCCGGGAAGACCACGCCAGCCTCATGAAGGCTCGGTAGGAGTCCAAAGAGGGATGGACCTCGGCCCGACGGTTCCCTCTGCCATTCGACGGCCGGTCGGGCGAATGGTGTGCGGCACACTCAGATATCGTAGTACATCGCGAACTCGTACGGATGCGGCCGTTCCCGCAAAGCTTCGACCTCTCGTGACGTCTTGTACCAGATCCACGTATCGATCACGTCTTCGGTGAAGACGTCGCCGCGTAATAGGAACTCGTGGTCTCGGCGGAGCGCCTCTAGCGCCTCTTGGAACGATGCCGGTGTTTTGGGAAACTCTTCCAGCTCTTCCGGCTGTAAATCGTACATGTCCTTGTCGAGAGGCGGGCCGGGCTCTGTGCGCTGCTGGATTCCGTCTAACGCTGCCATCAGGACGGCCGCCATCGCCAGATACGCGTTTGCGGACGAATCCGGGCAGCGAAATTCGAACCGCTTGTTTTCCGGAGCCGGCGTGTGAACCGGGATACGAATGGCCGCCGACCGGTTGCGGGAACTGTAAGTGAGATTCACGGGCGCATCGAAGCCCGGGACGAACCGCTTGTAGCTGTTCGTTGTGGGACAACAAAACGCCAAAAGCGCGTAGGCGTGTTTCAAAATACCGCCCATCGCATAGAGAGCCGTTTGACTGAGGCCACCATAGCCGGGACCGGCGAAGAGGGGCTGACCATCTTTCCACAAAGATAGATGCATGTGTAGTCCAGAGCCGTTGTCGTTCCAAAGCGGCTTGGGCATGAAGGTGGCCGTCTTGCCGTGGCGGGCCGCGACATTCTTGGCGACGTAGCGAGCTCGCAGCAGATTGTCGGCCGTTCGAAGCAACGGCGCGTATTTCAGATCGATCTGACACTGGCCTCCCGTGGCCACCGCGTGGTGTTGGGCTTCGACTTCGACGCCGCAGTCGATCAGCGTGAGCATGATCTCCGTTCGCAAGTCCTGCAGAGTGTCGGCCGGGGGAACCGGAAAATAGCCCTCGCGATACCGGATTGTGTGCCCGGCGTTCGCGGCGTGCTGTTCCTTCCCACGGTTCCATTGACCCTCGATGCTGTCGATGTGATAGTACGATTCGTGCTCGTTCTGATCGAAACGTACGCTGTCGAAGACGAAGAACTCGATTTCCAACCCGAAATTCGCCACATCGGCGATATCAGTCGACCGCATGTAGGCTTCCGCTTTGCGGGCCACGTTGCGCGGATCTTTGGCGTAGTCGGCCCGAGTGATCGGATCCTGAATGTTGCACGTGACCGCAAGGGTGCGGTCCATGAAAGGATCGACGAAAGCCGTGTCCGGCTGTGGCACGACGAGCATGTCGCTTTCGTTGATGGCTTGCCAACCGCGGATCGATGACCCGTCGAAGCCGAAGCCATCCTCGAAACTTTGCTCGGTCAGAGCCTGCACGGGAATGGTGAAATGTTTTTGGGTTCCCGGGAAATCCATGAACCGCAAGTCGACGGCGCGGATCTCCCGTTCCCGGCACAAAGCCAATACTTCTCGTGGCGTCATGGCAAGCCGATCCCTTGCGCGAAAAACCATCATACGAAGACGGGCTGGTCCGCCCTGGCCGAATTGGTTGTCATCGTAAACCCGAGCCCGCACAATTCACAAGCGTTGCGATCCAGACAGGCCCCCGGCATTTGAGAAAAAAGCGAGCCCGTCTTCATGCCGAGATTTGCCATCCTCGAACACGACTTTCCGGCTCTACACTGGGACTTCCTCTTGGAACACGGCGAGACGTTGCTTACATGGCGTTTGCCCGCACCGCCCGCGATCGGCGTGCGGGTCGAGGCCGAGCAATTGCCCGACCATCGGAAAATCTACCTCGACTACGAAGGGCCGGTCAGCCAGGGGCGCGGGTCTGTGCGACGCTGGGACGGAGGCTCTTACGAGGTCCTCGCATGGAGCGATGACGGGATCGAGATAAAAGTCGCTGGCCGTCGCCTTCAGGCTCGCTGTACTCTGCGCCGAACCGATCCGGGCGGTCACTGGTCGATCGAATGGACAAACCCAAACACCACCAGGCCATTCGATTGAACCATCAGCCATGCGACCGACTGGGGGCAGCCGCCGGGAAACCCCCAGCGGTTGCTCCGGCAGGCTTGGTCCGCAGAGGCCGACCCAGGACCGAGCTTTGCGCCGTCCAGCCGGAGACGGGAATTCATCCGCGGAACACCGGAGCCATATTCGAATACCGGCCGTTGCGGCGGCTTCATTGGGATGAGTTCGGTTTCCGACTCGTCCGCGAGGCCTTCCCCGTTCCGGTAATTGTCAATCGGTCGTTCTTGATCTCGATGGCGTCCAACGTGATCGAGGGGGCCACCAGCTCGCTCAAATTGATCACGGCCACGTCGCGCCCGTCTTGGACATACCAACTGACCCGCCAACGTTCGGTGATCCCCGACCGGCGCATGTCCTCCAGCACTCGATCCAGCGGAATCGGCAACCGTCCGACCTGGACCGATTCGATCTGCAGCGCCAAGCGGTGATCCGTCAAGACTTGAGGCCGCACCGACAAGCTCAGCACCTCCCGCCCCGGCGAGTCCTCGAGTCGAACCCCGATGTGCAACGTTCCATCGTCCAAAGCAACCCGAGGCTCCGAAACGTTCGACGGGAGCAATTCGGAATACTGTCTCGGTAATTCTTCAGCCAGCCAACTGTTGATTTCGGTTTCAGTGAACTGGATCGACCAGTGAGGCTGGTGTTGCACATCGTTAGCCAAACGAACCGCCTTTTGCATAAACGCCTCGGCCCGGTCCGGTCGGTCTGCGGAAGCTCGAACGGCCTGGTCCGCACGTTGGTAAAATACCGGCGGCGTCAACAAAGCCCAACGCAAAGCGACCACCATCCCGAATCCGGCGCACAAAACCAGGATCCCTCCGAGCAGCCATCGTTTGCGTCGGTCCGACCGTTCCATTTCGCTTGCCGCTCTGGTTAGCTCGGCTGAACTCGTTTCGTCCCCTCACGGCGGCTGGCGCCGCATCCGCAGGCCCAACTCAGCAGGACACAAAAGCGGACGCTTCGTCTTACGACAACAACAACTCCAGGTCCTCCGCCGTCATCGCTTTCAACAGGCTGCCGTCTTCATGCAACAGCGCTTTTGCCAATTGTCGCTTGCGCTGTTGAAGCTGCTCAATCTTTTCCTCCACCGTATCACGGCAAATCAGCCGATAAGCGAAAACCTGACGGTCCTGGCCGATCCGGTGGGACCGGTCAATGGCCTGACTCTCGACGGCGGGATTCCACCAGGGATCAAACAGAAAAACGTAGTCCGCCGCGGTCAAGTTCAGCCCGAAGCCGCCCGCTTTCAGGCTGATCAAGAAGACGCCGCATTCGGCATCCGATTGGAAACGTTCGACCACCTCTTTGCGGTTTCGCGTTCGGCCGTCTAGATAGGCGTAGCACAACCCCATCCGGTCCAAGTGTCGCCGAACAATGGCCAGCATGCTCGTGAACTGCGAAAACACCAGCGCCTTGTGGCCTTCATCCAGCAATTGTTCCAGCGACGTGCACAACACATCCAACTTTGCGCTGGTCTCGTCTTGCCGAGCGGGGTCCAACAGCGCCGGATGGCACGCTGCTTGGCGCAGACGCAACAGGGCCTCCAGGACGTGCATCGTCGACCGAGCGATTCCTTGTCGGCGCACCATCTCCAACAGCGACGTCCGATAATGGTCTCGCATTTCGTCGTAGAGACGGCGCTGTTCCTCGTCCATCTCGCAATAGATCGTCTGCTCCACCTTTTCCGGCAGGTAGCTGGCGACCTGAGCCTTCGTTCGACGCAGTATGAACGGCCGAAGTCCTCGGCGGAGCAACTCCAGCGACTGCGCATCTTCCTCCGGCCGCGTCCCCAGCTTCAAAATTGAGCTGCGTCCCAACATGCCCGGATTGAGGAACTCGAAAATCGACCACAGATCGCTGATGTGGTTTTCGATGGGGGTGCCGCTTAAAGCGATGCGATGCTCGCATTGCAGCAGACGAACAGCCTTCGCAATTTGCGATCGAGGGTTCTTGATGGTCTGAGCCTCGTCCAGCACCACGTAGTCAAACTTGAAGTCTTTCAGATCAAGAATGTCACGGCGGAGTGTTCCATAGGTCGTCAAGATGACATCGTAGTCCCGAAAGCTCTTCCGAAGTTCGGCGCGATCCGCACCGCTGTACTCCAAGACCCGCAATTCCGGCGTGAAGCGGTCACATTCTTGATGCCAGTTAAACATCAACGACTTCGGCACGACCACGAGTGAAGGTTTTCGCCTTTTGCGCGAGTTCCGGCGGTCCTGCAAAAGGGCCAGCATCTGAACGGTCTTCCCCAGGCCCATGTCGTCGGCCAAGCAACCACCGAACCGAAACTGCTGAAGAAACTTGAGCCAGCCGAGCCCTTCCTTCTGGTATTGGCGCAGCGTCCCATGGAATCCCTCCGGTTCGTCGACCGGCGCGATGCCGTCAAACGACCGAATTTTGGCCCGCAGGTCCTCGAACCGCTTGTCGTAGTCAACGGTCGGCTCGGCCGCCAATAGCACGTCCAAAAGTCCGACTTGGTCGTTCCGAAAGCGGATGTGCTTCTCCTCCAGCACCCCGATTTCCGCCATCAAAGCGTACTGGCGGCGCCATTCATCCGGCAGGATACCGAAAGATCCGTCGTCCAGCTTGATCGCACTATCGCCCCGCGCCAGCGCCGACAGCAGTTCCGGGAACTTCACACTCCGTCCACCGAAATCCACCTCGCCGTGCAATTCGAACCAGTCGATGCGCGACTTGACACGTAAATGCACCGCCCCCGGCTGCCGGACGTGCCGCCCATCGGCCTTTACGACCCAGCCTCGCTGGATCAATTGTCGGACCGCCCGGCCCACCTCCGCGACGCCGATTTCCACCTCGCCTGTCTGCCGAGCTGCCCCTCGGACTCGCCGGAAACCGGCATCCTGCAATTCCGCCCAGCGTTCCGCTTCGCGCGGCTGGTTGCGGCAAATCAAGAGCCGGTTGGCGCGATCGACGATGGCTCCGCGACGGCTCACCGCATTGATCACATGACCCGCATAGTCGAAAAACACGCCGCCGACCAGCCGTTGAGGTTGCCACGTGAGGAGCTGAGGGCTCGAAAGGAGCAGTTGCGGGATCGGGTCGGGCTGGAGCTCCCGCAAGCCGAGTCGGTCGGGCAGGGTCAGCCGCGGCAAGGCGGGCAATCCCAGCAGCCGTTCCAGGAACTCGTCGACGTCGTCCTCGGCCACGCGGAGCCCGTGGCCCTGTGCCAGTACCGTCAACCACTCAGAGACGGCTTCGTTTTCCAAACGTCCGATCCGCCCCCCGATCACCACCAGACCACCGGGCAGGGCCAATGTCACGTCTTGCAGCGGGCAGGTCTGCCCGGGCCGGCTCAATTCCGCTGAAACGGAGTAAGCTTCACCGTCGTTGTCGTATCGGACGTTCACGTCGAGCTGCCAAGCCGGCCCGTCGTCCCAGCTCAGCGGCGTCCCGGGCTTTCCTCCAGGCGCGTCTAGCACCAGCCGCCCCGTCTGACACAGGACCGGCATCAGCAGTCGACACAATTCGCCCGGCAGCGAAAACCGATGAGGCAAGGACTTGTTCTCGCGTACGGGCCCCGTCCCCCGAGACGGTTCTTCGGCCGCTGCGGAAAAGCTGGCCAGCACTCGCCGATCAGACTCGTCTGGAAGACGCCCCAACTCGTCGACCGCAATTCGAAGCGGCTTGAGTGGCCCCCACTGGCCGTCCGAACGCCGCTTCCGGTGCAGGACCTTTAGAACCAACCGCCGCGACTGACGAGACGCCTCGGCGTCGATGACGTACCAGACCTCGCCTTCGACCGGTGTTGCGCGAACTTTCCGGAACCATTCGTCCAGGTAATCTTCAATTTCGGCCAGCCGAGCCTCCCATTCGCGCACCGGAGCTTTCGGCCCTTGCCACGTTTCCGTCTCGCCCTCCGTCCGACCGGGCACGACGGCTCCCAAAGCCGTCGCGGGAGCCTCCGCCGGCTCGGCCGCCGAACGGAACGGAGGGATGTAACCCGGCCGAGCCGAGGGAGAAATGTACCCCTCTTGCTCCGCCGCCAGCAAGGTGGCCCAGACGTGCTTGCAGTTGGCCTCTGAGAGCGTCCCGTTCCGGCACGAGCAGGCCATCTCCAGTTGGTTATCGCTGCGAGTCAGACAGGTTTTCTGCTCCGTTCCATCGTCAACGATCGCGTGGATGGCGTCCGACGTCACCCGCGTCAATTGAACGCGGTTGGTCTGGGCGTAGGCCTCTCCGCGAAATCGGATGTCAGCTCGAAATCGGTTTTCCAGCGACTGGCTGAGCGGCACGGAGGTCTCCCCGTTCCCGAAAAATAGATGTGGAATTGGCAAAACAACGCGAGCGTCCGGCGGCAGCAGCGCGGCCGGAACCCTTCAGCCTAACTAATCCCGGCGGAATTTGGCCAGCGAAAACGACCGTTCCTGCACGATTCTTTCGGAAGACCGACCCGAACAAAGCCCGCCGCACACCAAGCTCCCCGATCGCCGGGTCGCATCAAATTCTACCGGGCTCGGCAAGTCGAGACGCCAACCGTTCACAAGTTCAGATGTAACTAGCACCATGGCCGGTGCCGCCAGCATCAGCTCATTGGAAGACAGCCGCGAGCCATTCGTCGACAGAAACCGGCCATTTCTTCCGCGGACACGTGACTCCCGTTGTCGATCGGCACGAGCTCTTTTTCCCGCCGTGACCGGTCAACCGAGAAGAGCGAGCCGACATGGGAGCTAACACGACCGCCCCTTCTTGCCTGATCTTGACAAGCCTCTGCCGCCGTGGGCCACCCGGGATCGTTCCCAAACGGTGTTAGAAGAGAATATGCCTCGAGCGATCTGTCGCAACCGTGGCGTCAGACGAAGGTTGATGCGCCAGATTCTGGCGGCAATCCGGACGATTCACCAAATCTTGTTGGCAGGTCCGACTAGATCCGCGCTACGAGTCCCGTTCGGCTACGATTCGTGAGCAATCCGTGCTAGCATCGGGTACGGCCCCTGGTGACGATGTTTTCCTCCAGGCGGCAAGACGGCTCAAGTTCGATCGTACCGAAACGCCCCAATGGCTCGAGCGATCCGACTACAAAATCGGGCCCGAAGCATGACGACGGCCTGGAACGCAGGCTCCGATCCGCAGGAGACTTCCCATGCAGATCGACGCTCATCAGCACTTCTGGCGCTACAATCCGGTGGATTACGACTGGATGACCGACGAGATGCAAGTCCTGCGGCGCGATCACTTGCCCGCCGACTTAAAGCCGCTGTTGGACGCCGCGGGTTTCGATGGCTCGATCGTCGTTCAGGCCCGCCGGACGATTGCCGAAACGGAATGGCTGCTCCAACTTGCCGACGCTTACCCGTTCGTCTTCGGCGTCGTCGGTTGGGTGGACTTCGAGTCGGACCAACTGGACGAACAACTGGAGCGGTTCAGTTCTCACCCGAAACTGAAAGGAGTCCGCGAAGTCGTCCAAGACTTGCCGGTCGATTACGCGGCCAGCGACACGCACGTTCGCGGCGTCGGGCAACTCAGCCGGTACGGTTTGACTTACGACCTTTTGGTGAAGCCGCCGCAACTGCCCGCGGCCATCGAGCTGGTGCGTCAGCTTCCGGACCAGCCGTTTGTGCTGGACCACTTGGGCAAACCGTACATCGCACGAAAAGAACTCTCACCGTGGCAAGACGATCTGCGTGAGCTGGCGAAGTCCCCAAACGTCTTTTGCAAACTGTCGGGCATGGTCACCGAAGCCCAGTGGCGACGGTGGCAACCGGAAGACTTCCACCCGTACCTCGAAATCGTCCTCGAGGCTTTCGGCCCGGACCGCTGCATGGTTGGATCGGACTGGCCGGTCTGCACGCTTTCCGGAGCGTATGCCGAAGTGATCGCCATTGTCCGGGATTACATCAGCCGGCTGTCATCATCCGAGCAAACAGCAATCTTGGGCGGTACGTGCCAGCGTTTTTACCGCGTGGATGCCGCTCAAACCGGCTGAGCCGCGTTAGCGGCGAAGGAGCGTCGACCGCGGTTCCCCTCACGGCGCTTATCGCCACATGGAGCGACATCTGCCCATCCCAATTAGCCGAGGCGGGACTCGAACCCGCACGGGAGTTACCTCCCACCGGATTTTAAGTCCGATGCGTCTGCCAATTCCGCCACTCGGCCTTTGGATTCCGACCCGATCGGAACCCCTTTCCCGCATTGCGAAAACAGGCTTGGGTTTCGGTCGAGCTGATCTCAATTATGTCACCCCTGCCCCGGTTCTGTCCACTCTGTCTGGCGATAGTCTTGTGCGTGTCTCGGAATCGAGATATGAAACTCCGCTTCCGGCTTGGTCGGCTCCGTGGACACGCTTGCCTGGGGCACCGCCAGGCGGTCGCACGAGCGGCCTGGGCTACCCAGTTTCTTCGGGGAACGCTGCTCGCGGGGAGGACGAGAGCTATAGGGCGTCACAGTCGTCCGGGGACCGGTGGTGCTGAAACTGGCTGATCCAGTATAGCGGCACGCCCGCTGCCAGAGGCACCAGAGCGATCAGGGTGAGCGCCTTGGCATATTCGAGCGCGGAAAAAAGCATATAGTAACACATGCCGCAAAAAACAATGGGCTCCAGCGGGTAGAATGGAGCCGAAAACGGCCGCGTTCGGTTCGGGTCTTTCGCCCGCAAGATGAACAGCGAGAACCCGGTCAGAAGAAAGAAAACCCAAAACACCGGCGCACTGGCCGCGACAAGCGTATTGAATCCGCCATAATACTCAGCCCAAGGCAGCGGGCTCAGGCCGATCTGCACCAGAACCCAATCCACAGCGTTTTGTCCTGTAGTTGTGCCGACGGTGACGATCAGCATCAATGCGGCTGCCATTTGGACAAGCAGCGACCGGATGGGCGTCGCCCGGTCGCGGTTCCAATAGCCGAGCCAGGCGAAGACGCGGTGGTCCGTCCCCAAGCTGACGTAAATGCGCGAGCCGGTCAGAATCATGCCGTTAATGGCTCCTAGGGCCGAAAGCATGACCAGTAGGCTGATCAGCTTCGAACCCCACGCTCCTACGACCAGCTCCGCCAACTCAGCCGCCGGAGCGGAGG
Source organism: Planctomycetota bacterium (assembly GCA_013151585.1). Classification (GTDB taxonomy): domain Bacteria; phylum Planctomycetota; class Planctomycetia; order Planctomycetales; family Planctomycetaceae; genus JAADHY01. The sequence goes on along the minus strand of JAADHY010000641.1, from coordinate 1,827 downwards.
ACTTCCGGAGCCCTTCAAAGCCCAAGCCCCAGAGGTAAGCCAAGTTGACCAAAACGTAGATCGCGGTGATCGCCGCGATGCCCAAGAAAAGCGCCCGGGGGATGTTCCGGTGCCGCGATCGCACTTCGGCGGCCACGAAGGCAGCGTCGTTCCACCCGCCGTAAGTGTACAGCACGAAGACCATGGCTAATCCCAACCCGGCGCCCGTCATCGGCTGGTCCACTGCCAAACCCGAAGTGTCGCCCCACAACAACCCCGTGACTGCGACACCAGCCAGACCAGCGACCTTGACCGCCGTCAAAAGGTTCTGAACAGTCTTGCCGAACACCAGCCCCAAGAGGTTCAGCCCCGTCAGCACGACCACGGCTGCAACCGCCAACCACACCGACCAGCTCGGATCCAATCCCTTCCACAACGCGACGGCGTAGTCGCCAAAAGCGTAGGCCATCGCTCCGATGCTGCCCGTGAGGATGACTGCCAGTTGAGCCCAGCCGAACAGAAATCCCATGGGACGGCCGTAAGCGCGGGTCAAATAGACGTAGTCGCCTCCGATCCGCGGATAGGTCGTTGCCAGCTCGGCGTAGCACAGCGCCCCGACCAGCGCCAGCAGGCCTCCCACCACCCAGCACGCCATGCCTTCCCATGGCCCCGATACATTGGCGAAAACGGCCTGAGGCGTCTTGAAGATTCCCGTGCCGACCACAATCCCGACAATAATGCTGACGGCATCCCAAAGCCCCAAATGTTCGGCGACACCGTCTTGTCTCAACGCCTCGTTCGCTTGATTCGATGTCACTGGCTGCTTCCCCTCTGCGTCGCTCGCGGGCTTGGAGAATCACGGTGCCGATCCAACAATCGCGTCGATGATGCCCTGCGTGCGCAGAAAGTTCAATGCTGCCCAGGCTTCGCCGACTTACGCGGCTCGCATGACAAAGCCCGGCTCCTTGCGGAGGAAGCCGGGCTTTTCCTGAAAACAATCGCAACGAGGCATAGCGGCTCGGAGCTCGGAACTACAGATCGCTGGGCTTGACGGGGCGGTCACGAGAAATCACCCGCGGTCCCTTGCCGGCCCGCTTCTCGTACACGCCGTCACCCGCTTTGACGTACTTGGTGAAGCCTAACTGCTCCAGTTTCTTGTCGTCGGAAACGGCTCGGTGCATTGCGCGGTCGGACCACTTTCCGCCGACATACGGGGCTTGGATCACGCGTCGGACCGGTTGGCCGGTCTCCGGGTGATGCGTCAGCGGCGGGTCCGACATGCTCTGAATCACCTCGAACCGTTCACCCGGCTCGCCGTTCTCGTTGATCACTTCGTACACGTACGTCGGCATCCTCTCACTCCTGTTTGGCAATCCCAACAGGACCGTTTCGGAACGTGACCCTTTTCCTTCCATTTCATTCTACGTAAACTCAAACCCTAGGTACATCCAGGACGAAAGCCGAACCGATTCGGAGCACGCGTCCAGACCATGCAGCACCGGACACCGGTTTTGGTCGCTATTTCGTTGCCGGGCTGGTTATCGTGCAGTACGCAGATCGGCCAGGAGCAGGCCCACGTGCGCCGCAGCGGCTTCGTTTGAGGATGGTTCCGACTTCCGAGTTCCTTCCCGCCCTACCTGGCCTGGAAACAACTCCGACCTTCAATCACTCCGGCAAATGGAGGAGGCACCATGAAAACGACCGGGGCGTTGCTGGGAACGGCGGTGTGCTTGCTCTGGCTTTGGCAAACCGGGACGGACGGGACGGTTTCCGTTGCGGCCGCGCAGAAAGCCGCTCAATCTCCGAAGGGCGCCAGGGCGGCTCGAAGACCGGAGGAACGACCTCGCG
>JAADHY010000175.1 GCA_013151585.1 Planctomycetota bacterium | reverse complement strand
TTTGTCAAAACGAAAAAGTGGGATCACGCGGGGTTGTGGTGCAGGCGTCTCGCCTGCAACCGGCGGCCGGGACGGCCGCACCACAATGCAATCCTAACTTTCTGCCGTGACAGAGCACTAGCGCGTCACGTGCGCTTCTCGGCGCGCAAAATCGTGAAACCACCTCAGCCGATGGTGCGGCGGTATGGCCAAGTACCTGACGATTGAATGGGATCAAGACGAGGTGCGGTTCCTGGCCGCGCAGGTTCAGCGCGGGCGGATTCGCATTCTGGCGGCGGAGGCGATTCCGCTGGAGCATACGGCCGGGGAGACGGAGTCCTCCGAAGAAGACGTCGTGCTCGCTTTGCAGTCCGCGCTGGCGGAGCGCAAGCTGGGACGGCTGCCCGCTATTTTCGTCGTGCCCCGTCGCGACGTCGAGCTGCTCGACCTCAACCTGCCGCCGGCGGAAGATACGGAGCTTCCGGCGTTGGTGGAGAACCTAGCCGCGAATGAATCACCGGCGTTGCGGGAAGGAGCGGCGATGGACTTCGCCGTCCACGATGACGACCCCCAACAGCCGCGGCGGGTCACGGCGGCGATCCTCACTCGCCCCCACCGTCAACGGATCGATCGGATCGCCGAACAACTGAAGTTGACTCCTCGGCGGATCGTTTTGCGGCCCTATGCGTCGGCATCACTCTTTTTGCGAGACCATCCGGCCCGTCGGACTCGCTGCCTGCTGGTGAACGTCATCGGAGAAGAGGCGGATTTGGTGATCGTCGACGGCGGGCTGGTGAAGACCACGCGCACGGTCCGTCTGCCCAGCGTGCGAACGGAGGCGAGCGCCGTTGACCAACTGGTGGAGGAAATCCGGCGTACCGTGCTCGTGGCGCCGATGGAAGACTCGGAGGAGCCGGGCGTTGAGGCCGTTTACGTGCTGGGGGGGGCTGACGAACACGCCGAACTGGCCACCCGTGTCGAGTCCGAGCTGGGTCTGTCGGCCGAACATTACGACGTTTTCGCGAACGTGAAGGACGCCGAGGCCGTCTTGCAGCAGGACGGCAGCTCGTTCGTGCCACTGCTCGGAGCTGTTGCCGCCGAGGCCGCCAAGACCTCACCGATCGTCGATTTCCTGAATCCGAAGAAACCGCCAAAACCGCCGAACCGGAAACTGATTGCTGCCGTGGTGGCCGCTCTTGTGGTGACCGCAATCGGCGGTGGAGTCCACTACGTGCAAAGTCAACTGGCGGAAGTGGACGAGCAGAACGAGCAGCTCGTCCAGCGAGTCAATCAGCTCACGCAAACCCTAAAGAAAGCGCAGCGGAAACGGGCTTTGTACTTGGCGGTGGCGGCTTGGAGGCGTTCCGGCGTTAATTGGCTGGATGAACTACGCGATCTGGCGATGCGTCTGCCCCCTCAGCGGGAAGTTGTCTTTCGCGCCATCACGATAACACCGGGGCGCGGTCGCGCCGCCGTCGTGACCCTGCAGGGAGTGGCGCGCGACCAGGCTGCTGTCACACGGATGGAACAGGCACTGCGAGACCGCTTCCACCAGGTCCGGACGCCCAAGCTGGAAGAACGGGTCCAGGGCAAAACGTCCATGTGGCAATTCGAATCGACGGTCTACGTCGTCCGACGCGAAAAAACTCAGTACCGCGGTCTGCCGGCCCAAAGTCAACCCGCAGCAAAGGGCGTAGCCCAGAGCCGGGCAACGCAACCAAACAGGAACGCAGCAACGAAACCCAGTCGGTCGGCGTCGGGCCGGTACAACCAAGCCCGCCGCTCCGGTTTCGCAGAGCGGCCTGATTAAGGCCACAAACTCAAACAGCCGCAGCGCACCTAAGGCCATTCCCCCAACCCCGGCCACCGGGAAACGATAACCATGTCGCGCCAGAAGATTCTGTTGGCATTTGTAGGAGTTCTACTGGCCGCTCAGGTGGGCGACTGGTTGATCAGCCGCGCCATCAAAGGGCCGATGCAGATTCGCCGCGCGCGCACAATGCAGTTGCAAAAGGTCTTGAAGCAACGCAAACAGGCCTACGACCGGCTGCGCCAGGAGTTGGCCATCTTGTCTCAATGGGAAGCGCAGTCGCTCCCGCGAAATCCCGACGTCGCTCGCTCACTGTATCGGTCCTGGCTGCTGGACTTGGTCGCGAAAGTCAAATTCAGCAATCGCCACGTGGAAGCCGGCTCTCCCGTAAATCACCGCGGTTTGTATCAATCCATCGCTTTCAGTGTTCGCGGCCGAGGCACGTTGGAGCAGGTGCTTCAGTTCCTCTATGAGTTCTATTCGGCCAATCACCTGCATCAGATTCGTGCTCTGAGTTTGGTTCCAGTGCAGGGAACAACCTCGCTCGATGTTGTCATTTCGATCGAGGCGCTGATCCTGCCGACGACCGACCGAGTCGATCGATTGGCCGAGGGCCGCGCGAATCGCTTGGCATGGAAATGGCCCGACGACTATCAAGTCATCTTGGAAAAGAACTTCTTTGGCTTTCGGACCACACGAGGCATTCATCCGGCTGACTTGGCCGTTCTGACCGCCGTCATTGAAGCCAATGGCCAGCCGGAAGCCTGGATCACGTTGCGAGACGTCGACAAGGTCCTGAAGCTCCATAACGGCGAAACACTTTCGGCCGGCCCTATCACTGCCCGCGTCGTGGACATTCTCGAGCGAGATGTGGTTCTGGAGATCGACGGTCAACGTTGGCTGCTCTCGGTCGGCGACCGCCTTAGTGACGCCACCGCCTTGCCCCCGGAGTTCTGATTTGCCTTGCCCCGGGAGCTCTCGTGTGCGACATGTTAGGAACCCGCCAGCGACATTACGGCCACGACCGCTGCTTCGCTCAGGACGTATCACCCGTTCCGCTGGCGGCGATTTTCCCGCCATCCTCGTCGAAAAAATCGCCGTTTCGTTCCTGGCCCGGGAACTGCGCGATCCCCCATCACACGAAAAATGCCTCGCTCGGTCCCGCGCTTTCCCTTCACCTCGATCTTGGCACACCATATGCATCCTTTCGGAGATTCCTCTCGTTCCCAGCTTCCGTTCGGGACGGTGCAGTCTGCCGGTTCACTCGGCGGGCAAGCGCCCAACGGCTCTATCGGCTGGGGACATCGCCACCAACTGGGAACGGCGACCCGCCGTTTGTCGACGAACATCATGATCCACAACTGACCCAGAGGAAGACTCGCATGGCCGTAAGCAAACAAGATTGTCATCGTACAATGTTCGTAGCCGATGGACTGTTTCGACCGTTCTCCTCGTCGTCCACGACAAGGGCGCGGGTTCTGGCAGTGATCCTCCTTTTGCTGGTCCCTTCCGTCGGCTTCATTGCCGTCGGTTGCAGCGAGCAGCCGCCACCGCTGGAGCCCAAAGTTACCACGCCCGTGGGACGCCCCGGTGTGTGCAGTCAGTGCAACAAGAAAATCGAAAACGTGACAGAAGAGAATCTTTTCACGATCGACGGTGTCCAGTACGTCCTTTGTAGCGAGCAATGCGCCAAGGAACTGGAAAAGTGGCTCGCCGAACAATAACCGCCGCATGTCTTCCTACGACGAAATGCCCCTCGACACGACTGGCGCGAAGAAGGAGTTACAGCTTATGAAACAAAAACTTTGCATGAGACAATCGCAGCGAGGTTTCACACTTATCGAACTGCTAGTTGTTATCGCGATCATCGCCATCTTGATCGCTTTGCTGCTGCCGGCCGTTCAGCAAGCGCGGGCGGCCGCACGACGTACGCAGTGCAAGAACAATATGAGGCAATTGGGACTGGCGTTACACAACTACGCAGAGACCTACGGAATGTTTCCCGCTGGCCATCTGGAAACGGGCACGACCGGCCGGGCGTACCGACACCAATTTAGCTGGATGGCGTATATCCTGCCGTTCGTCGATCAGGCGAACGTGTACCAATTGATCGATTTTACCCAGATCGGCCCGAGCAACGATCAGCCGAACCCGAACGGCTCAGTCCCAAACAATCCGGCTTTCGAGGCGGCTGGTGGTGTCGATGTTCCCGTCTTTATCTGTCCCAGTGACCCAATCAGTCGAGTTGATCGCGTCTGGGCTCCAACCAATTATTTGGGGAACCAAGGGACGCGCTGCCGCTGCCGAGGGAATCGATGCAACGGAATGTTCGGTCATAATACGTGGCCCCGGCTCGCTGATGTCACGGACGGGACTTCGAACACGATCGCGCTGGGTGAAACACTTAAGGGAGACCTCAACCCCTCTAGCTTGCAAGACAACTACATTTTCGCCCGCCGAGGGGGCGGTGTCGGAGCTAACGCGGACAACATCGACTCTTGCCAAAGTCTTCCACCAAACGCGTCCGACCGGGCTACGATCTGGATCGGAGGGTGGCCGCAGCACAACATGTTTAGCACAAACCGCGTACCCAATGACCCTCGTTTCGATTGCAAAGCCCCGAATAACGGTTGCGTCAACTTCGCGGCACGCAGTGCTCACGCTGGCGGAGCTCAATTGACTTTTTGCGATGGGTCCGTGCACTTCATCTCCTCAAGTATCGACGTGGCGGTTTACCAAGCCCTGGGAACTCGCAACGGCGGCGAGATCGTCGGAGAGTTTTGAGCAACCCTCACCGAGACATGACTTCAGCGGTTCCGAGACATCCCGCTCGGTACCAGCCCCACCAAGCCAAACGATCGGGACAATGAGCGCCGTCTGTATTCTCCTCGCCATGAGCCTGCTATCACCGACACAAACGCCAGCGGACCGGACGGACGGCGCTGGCGAGTTGACCTCCGCGGTCCGCATCGCGTTCGTTGGCCTGCACGGTGGGATTTTTGAGGTGCTGAAGCGATACGAGGGCGAGCTGAAGCTGCAGCTCGAGTACGTACGCGACGAAGAAATCGCGCAGGAAAAGGTCGATTTCGCGGCCTACCGGGTCGTGTTCCTGCAGCATGTACGGCGAGAGGATCGGGATCACTGGCGGCGGCTGCTCCGGGAGGCCAAGAAGCGACGGCCGGAATTGCGATTCGTCTCGATCTCAGGGCTGGCCGAAGGCAGGCTGCCCGAGCTGGCCAAAGACGGCACGATCAAGCGTGACCCGAAGCTTCGCCAGTATTACGGCTCGTCCGCCGAGAACCTGCGGCGAATGTTGATCTACGTGTCGGTCAAGTACCTGGGCCGGCCGGGGAAGATTCTGCCGCCGGCTCCAGTCGAGCAGCAGGATGGCCTGTTCCATCCGGATCACGAGGGGCTGTTCGAAACAGCCGGCGAGTTCCTCCGTTGGGCTCGAACGAAAGGCTTGCCGGTCGAAAAAGCGCCGCGAGCGGTCATTGCCGTCCATTCGACCCATCTGTTCTTTCAGCAGCCGAAGGTGGTCGAAGCACTTGTCCGGGCGTTGGAAAAACGCGGCGTGTTGGCCGTGGCCATGATCGACTACGGCCGCGGCTACCAGTCGCGTGTGCTGGAGTTCAAGCCGCAGGTGGTCATCCACACGTGCCACAGCCGCGAGCCGGTCGAGTTCCGCCAAAAGGTCGGCTGCCCGCACATGCATTCGATCTTCTTCCGCAAGCAGTCGATCGATGAGTGGCGGCAGAGCGTATTGGGCATTGCACCGAACGAGATGGCATTTCAAGTGGTGGGTCAGGAACTGCTCGGGGCGATCGAGCCGCAGATCGGAGCGGGCACTTTACAAGGCGGCGGCAGTGCCGAGGCCTTCACGCCCATCCCGGACCGCATCGAGCATCTGGCCGATCGAGCGGTGGCGTGGATCCGGCTGGCGCGCACCCCTAGCCGCGACAAGCGCGTCGCCTTCATCTACTACGACCGCGAGATGGGCAAGGCCGAGCTGATGCGTGGCAGCGCCACCGGCATGTTTTTGAACGGCCCGCGCAGCCTGGTACGCGTGCTGAAGCGGATGAAAGAGGAAGGCTACCGGCTGTCGCGCCTGCCGGCCGACGAAGACGAACTGGTCGGCTGGATGATGGACCACGGCCGGCAGATCGGCGTGTGGGCCCCGGGCGTGTTGGATCGGCTGGCCCGCAGCGGGAAAGCGGTGCTCGTGCCGGCCGAAACGTACCGGCGGTGGTTCGAAGCCAAGGTGCCGGAGAAGCAGCGGAAGGAACTGATTAAACGTTGGGGTGAGCCGCCGGGCCGGTTCCTGGTCTGGCGCGACGATGGCGGCCGGCAATTTATCGTCATCCCGCGGATCGACTTGGGCAATGTGATTCTGCTGCCGCAGCCGCTGCGCGGTGAAGCGCACGACACGTCCCTCTCGCACGACAAGCTCACACCGCCGCCGCACAACTACTTGGCCACGTACTTTTGGCTGCAGGAAGAGTTTCGAGCTCACGCTGTGGTGCACTTCGGCACTCACGGCACCGAATTCATCCTGCCCGGCAAGGCGGTCGGCCTGTCCGCTGCCGATTGGCCCGACATCGTCATGGGCTCGATGCCGAACATCAACCCGTGGGTGATCAACAACCTGGGCGAATCGTCGCCGGTGCGCCGCCGGGCCTACGCGGTGCTGGTCGACCATTTGGTTCCGCCGTCGGTCAATGCCGGCCTGTCCGACGAGCTGCTCAACCTGCACAACGACATCGATAAATGGAAGACGCTGGAACCCGGGGCGTTGAAGGAGAAGTTCCGCGCGGTCATCACCGAACAACTTCGCGCGGCCAAGCTGGATGTTGACCTCGGCATCGAGCTGCCGGACGGCCGACTGCTGACGCCGGATGAAATCGAACGAGTGGCCAAGTACCTGCACGACATCGAGAGCGAAACCACGCCCGTCTCACTCCATGTGCTGGGCCAGCCGCCGCGTGAGGACTTGCTGGTGTCGTGGATCGTCACCTGCTTGCGCAAGCGCTTCCTGGAAGGGCTCGGGCAGGTGATCGAAGTGCCGCCGGAAGAAAACCTCAACGAAGGGGATCGCGAGAAGTTTCTGCGTCGCAAAGCGGAAGAGCTCGTCGAGCTCCTGCTGCGGCGCAACTTGGCACCGGAAGAAGCTGTGCGTGCGGTCGGAGGACGCGTGCCGTCTGAAGGGCTGCCCAAGCCGGTAGCCGACGGGCTGAAGCTCGCTCGGCAGCTCCAGCGCGGGTTCGCTCAGGCCCCGCAGGAGATCGACAACCTGCTGGCCGCTTTGAACGGCCGGTTCATTCCGCCCGGCCCGGGCAACAGCCCCGATCGCAACCCGGGCGTCTTGCCCACCGGACGCAATATGTACGTGATGAACCCGGAGGAGGTCCCGAGCCGCCCCTCGTGGGAAATCGGCAAGCGGCTGGTCGATCAACTGTTGGCTCAACAGCTCAAGACCAAAGGCCGCTACCCGCGCAAGGTCGCCTTCACGCTCAACTCGTTCGCCACCTTTCAAGACTACGGCGTGATGGAGTCGCAGATTCTGTACCTGATGGGCGTGCGGCCGGTTTGGGACGAACGAAACCTGGTGATCGACTTGGAAATCATTCCGGCCGCCGAGTTGGGCCGGCCGCGCATCGACGTGTTTATCTCCGCTCTGGGCTACTACCGCGACATGCTGCCGACCCGGATGAGGCTGCTCGATAAGGCGGTTCGGCTGGTGGCGTCGCTCGATGAGCCGAACAACTACGTTGCAGAAGACAGCCGGCGCGTGAAGGCCGAGCTCCAAAAGGCCGGGCTCGATGAGCAGAAAGCGGCCGCGTTGTCGCTGGCCCGCATCTTCGGTGCTCCACCGGGTCAGATCGGCAGCGCCGGCTACTACTACCTGGTCGAACGGTCCGGCGAATGGGACACGCGCGAAGAGCTGATGGAGACGTACCTGTCGTTCTCTCGCTACGCCTATACCGAAGGGCTGTGGGGCGTCGAGGCGGCCGAGGCGTACAACAGGCACATCCAGGGGACCGAGGTGCTGCTGCGGAGTTGGTCCGATCGGACTCGCTCGCCCCTATCGAACAAATACGTCTGGTACAAGGGCGGTAGCCTGTCGCTGGCGATCAAGTACCTGACCGGCCGCGAGCCGGAATGGTTCCTCTCGGACGTGCGTGACCCGGACCAGGCGCGCTTGGTCCGGGCCGAGGACGCCCTGCGAAAAGACTTCCGCGTGCGACTTTTCAACCGCAAGTGGATCGAAGGCATGATGAAGGAAGGCTACGCCGGAGCCGACCAGATCGCCGTCCACGTGGCCAACACGATGGGCTGGAAGATCATGCGCGAAGGCAGCATCAGCGACGACATTTGGGAACAGATCGTTGACATCTACTTGCGTGACAGCAAGAAGCTTTACATACGCGAATGGTTCGAAGCGGAGAACCCGTTCGCGTTCCAGGAGATCACCGAGATTCTGCTCGAGACGATCCGCAAAGGCTACTGGCAGCCGAATCAGGCGACGGTGCGTGAGATCGCCGTCGCATACGCTCAATCGGTGGCCCGACACGGCGAAGGCGGCGGCTTGCGTGGCGGCGGCAACCGGAAGCTGGAACGGTTCGTCGAGAAAGTGCTCAGCGCCCCCGGGTCCCGCGAACTCGATCAACTGCTCGCCGACTACAAGGCCAAAGTCCGCGAATCCGAAGTAGGGTGGGCACCGCCCACCACAAAGCACGTTGTGGCCGGGTCTCCCGACCCGGCCACCAACCGCGACCGCAGGTCTCCCGATGACAAACGCGACAAAGAGCAAGTAGGGTGGGCATCGCCCACCACGAACCCCGCCGACAAATCGACCGACGAGGCACTGGCCACCGAGCCCACGGAACAAGTAACCGGCCGCGAGCTAGCCCCAGCCACGGCAGCTCAACCGCCAGCGACCGCCGCGAACAACAAGCGTTACGCCGTGACGCTGGCCCTGGCACTGCTGTGTTTCGCTCTTATCGCCGCCGGCTACCGCCTGCGCCGCGGCGTGCCGGGCAAATGATCTTTTTTACCTCGTTCCCAGGCTCTGCCTGGGAACGCCCCGGCCACGCCGGCTCTGCCGGCACCAGGCCCAGGCAGAGCCTAGCCGGCAGTGGGTTACGAGGCAGAGCCTCGTAACCAGGAAATCCCAAGACACAACAGAATCCACCGCAAGACAAACCATGACCCCACTCATCGAAACGCTGTATCTGCTTTCCACGGCCTTGATGGTGCCGGTCATTCTGGCGCTGCTGGGCCTGCTGGTCTGGTCACTGCTGGAGGTGGGCGGCTTTGTGCGTGAAGCGCGCGAACGGCGCCGGTGTGGCGACGCGTGGCAGGTATTTCTCAAAGAGTCGCCCTCGCCGGAATCGCCTACGCCACAGCAGCGAAACGTAGCCGCGTTCTTTGAACGTTCCGACTACCCCGGCCTCGTGGCCTGCTTCGCCGAGCGGGGCCGAGCGATCCAGGCCGACGCACTGCGTCTGGCCAAACTGGTTTCGGAACTGGAGATCGAAGCGGCCGGGCGGCTGGCGCGCATGAGCTTTGGCGTCCGAGTTGGCCCGATCCTCGGACTCATGGGCACGCTCATCCCCATGGGCCCGGCTTTGATCGGCCTTTCCAGCGGCGACATCGACGTCATGGCCCGCAACCTGGTCGTCGCTTTCAGCACCACCGTGCTGGGACTGCTCGTCGGTGGCATTTGCTACGGCATTTGGCTGGTCCGGCGTCAATGGTACGCGCGAGACTTGTCCGACATCGAATACATCTATCAATGCATCGATGAATCCGGAGGCTCTGCCGATGCCGCGTGATCGAAACCCTCGCGAGCCGCTGCTTCGCTTCTCGCAACACCGCCGCCTGCTCGACAGCCACGACGACGACCCGCTGAGCAGCGTGGCGAACCTGTTCGACGTGGCCATGGTCTTTGCCGTCGCACTGCTGCTGGCGCTGGTCACGCACTTCCGATTGCCCGAGCTGCTCTCAGCCCAAGCTGACCTGACCATTCTCAAAAACCCCGGCCAGCCAAACATGGAGATCATCCGCCGCAAAGGCCGAAAACTCGAGCACTACCGCATCACCCCGCGCACCCTCGGCGGCGAAGGCCAACGCCTCGGCACCGCCTACCGGCTCAAAACCGGTGAGGTCGTCTACGTGCCGGACGAGGGTTGAGAGTTGAGGGTGACGTGTTGAGAACCGGGGTTGACAGACCAAAAGGCTCCGTCGTCATTTCAGCATGCCGACAGATTCCCGTTATGGCTCACTCACGTCGGAGTCGACTTCTTCCGTTCTTTGGATGACGAGCCGCTCGGCGGCGTCTGCGGAGCCGAAAAGGTTTCCGCGAATCACCGCACGCCGGACTCCATTCAGAAAAACTCCGCGGCCGCTCAGGCGGAGCAGATTGTCTGAAATCAGGACGTTCTGGCTCGGTGCGGGGTTATAGCGGGAAGAGCCCCACACGTAGATGCCGATCGCTTCGGCGTGCGGACTGGTCACCACGTTGCCGCGAATGATCAATCCGTCGGCGTAGCCAAACTGGGTGACGGCTCCGGGTCGATCGTCACCGCGAACGACGTTCCCTTCGATGATCGTATTCTTGTCGTTGTTGCCAACCAGCCGTCCCGCGATGACGTTGCCTCGGATGACCAACCCGTCGACGCCGCCAGCGAGGATCGAATGCCGACATCGGTTGTTCGCAATGATCACGTTCGTCAGACCGCGGGCGTGTTCGACGTGGATCGTGGATCCGCCGGGCCGGACCGTGCCCTCCAAGTCTTGACAGCCCGTGACAAGATACCCGGTGGCGCCGCTTCCTCCGGCCATTTGAATTCCCTGGCGGACGAAATTGCGCACCGCGACGTTCTGAACTGTGATGTTCCGACAGCCGACGCCGATGCTGATGCAGTCGCCGCTGAAGTTCTCGACCAAACAATTACGGATCGTGACGTTTTCGATGACGCCCTTTTCCGTGTGCAAGAAGATCCCGTGGTTCTGTTCCGGCGTTTTGCCCGGCTGGTACGACCGGTACGTATTGCTGCCATCCAAATGTAGGTCACAGATTATCACGTTGCGGCAGCCGCCCGGCGCGGCACCGATCATGCGCCAGAAGTTGGTCTGGTTCACACGCGGGTCGAATTGCAAGACGGACGCCGCACCTTCGCCGCGCAGAGTTGTGTCGGAAGGCAGTCCGAGAACGGGGCTTTCTTTTCCCTGCCGAGCGATGCGGTAGGTACCGGCCGGCACGAAAACTTCGCCGCCGCCCGCATCACGACATGCTTGAATTGCTTTGAGAATCGCAGCCGTATCGTCCGTCGCGTCGTTCGGAGTCGCTCCGTACTGCCGAATGTCGAACCGCGCGGCAGCGACAGATGAACACAGGACCGCTCCAACGATCCATGCACAGAGTCCCGATGTTGAGCGTTTCATAATGGCTCCCGGACTACCTCGCTTGGCGGGACCACAGCCGAGCGGCCAAGAGCTGCCACATGTCCGTGGTGGGCCACGGCCGCATTCGGTGTGCTCCACCGAAATGTGCGCAAGAGACTCGCACCGTCCGACCAAAGGTTTTGGCCAGCGGCTTGTCCCTCCGTATCCCTCTGGGCATGCCGGGCCAAGTGGGTGACACCTGCCGGGTGTCACGGAATGATGCGTGTCGCGCTCGGCAAGTGCGCCCCACCATGATCCGCGCACCCGACGCGCATCGCCACGGACCAACACAGAGGCGATGGGCTCCGCCCTCGCGATCGCAACATGGAGAAGCGCGAAGGTAATTTGCGTTTTCAAACCGACGAGAGTCTACCATAGCCAGCCGCAGGCGCTCAATTGGGTTGCGGAATTCGGTAGTGTTAGTTTGAATCGAGTCCGCAGGCAAAATGCGGCGGAGAATGCCAGAGCGGAGAGTGATCGCCATGCGAGCTGTCGTGCTGGAAAAGAGTGGCCTCGTGTTTCGGACCGATTACCCGGAACCGACATTGTGCGAGGGCGAGGTTTTGGTTCGAGTCTTGCGGGCCGGCATCTGCGAGACAGACTTGCAATTGATCCGAGGCTACCTGGGTTTTCGCGGCGTGTTGGGCCATGAATTCGTCGGGGTCGCCGAGACGGGACGATGGAAGGGACGCCGCGTCGTCTGCGAGATCAATTGCTCTTGCCATCGGTGTTCCACGTGCCAGAGTGGTCTCCCGAACCACTGCCCCAATCGGACGGTGCTGGGCATCGTGAACCGTGACGGCTGCTTTGCGGATCTGGTTGCGGTGCCAGAGCGGAATCTCCACGCTGTGCCGGAAGAAGTTTCGACAGACGAGGCGGTTTTCGCGGAACCGTTGGCCGCAGCGTTTGAGATCCTCGCGCAGGTTTCCTTCCACCCCAAGGATCGCGTGGTGGTCTTAGGCGACGGCCGGCTGGGCCATCTGTGTGCTCAGGTCCTGAAGCAGACGGGCGCAGATGTGTTGGTGGTCGGTAAGCATGCTGAGAAACTGAAGTTGCTGGAGCAGGAGGCCATCGCCACCGGCTTGGCGGATCAGCTCTCGCCGAGCCGTGTTGCTGATCTGGTCGTGGACTGCACGGGCTCGCCGTCTGGTTTGGAGCAGGGGCTGAAGTGGCTGAAGCCGCGAGGAACGCTCGTGCTGAAGACGACCCTGGCGGCCTCGCACACCCTCTCGCTGGCCCCGGTCGTCATTGATGAAATCACCATCGTCGGCTCGCGGTGCGGGCCGTTCCGGCCGGCGCTGGACGCTTTAGCGGAAAAAAGAGTCAACGTTCGCCCGCTCATTTCGGCGGTCCTGCCATTGGAGCAGGCACTGGAAGCCTTCCAACACGCGCAGAGTTCAACGGCGCTGAAAGTGCTGCTGGCCGTCGACGAATGAAGGTGGTGGAGCGGAGCGTCCGGGGCTATCGCGACCAAGCGACTTCCAGCTCGTTGCGGACACGCTCAACACCATCGATGGAGCGGATGGTTTCCTGGGCGAGTTGCTTTTGGTAGTAGGATCGGACAACCCCTTTCAGCACGATCCCTTCTTCGCTCATTTCGATGCGCAAGTGTTTGCCGGCCAGATGAGGGCTCCGGGCCAGCGTACTGTGGATCAGTTCTCGCAATTGGCGCGAGGTATCGAGGGATGATCGCCGAGACATCTCCTTCCTTTCGAAAATCTCGGGGAACGATGTTGCAGAAGCGGCTGGCACCGTCTTGCCGTCGGCTCCGAAACCGTGCCAAACGGACCGCACGGTCGCGGGATACGAGCCGACGTCCGAACCGCTCGCGGACAGCCACTGCTCTTCTGCAGCCATCCTAGTTCACAATCGGCGAGGTGTTCGGAAGGGCGTCACAAAGGACAGGCAAATCTCGGACCAAGGAGAGGAAATCTACCGAAAGGCGCGAAACAACCAGCGAGTCCGGAAAAGACAATCGTCCTACACGGCCACGTAAGAGGATTGTGCCGTTCATACCGATTCGCGACGGGAGAACCGAATGGGCAAGTTGCGGGCTGGCCGCAAGAAACATCTTCTTGACACCTTTCGGTGCACGGGCTACCATCCCGCTCCCTTTTTACCCAGCTTGTCAGACAGCACCGACCGACGCCCGCGTCGATCCGTCTGGGCGCTGTTATGCCGCTGTCAGGCTTTTGCGTGCAATGGAACGGCGTTATAGAGCTCGGTCGCAATTCAGTGATCAGAAACCGTCCCGCAAATGTCATCGGAAGACGCCAAAACGCCCCCCGTGCCCCCAATGCGAGCGAACAAGCTCAATGAACAGGCAGCGGCTTCGGACGAGCTCAAGCCGCTTTCTCTGCGACGAAACATTTCGTACGCATTCGTGGGAAACGTGGTTTACGCAATCTGTCAATGGGCCGTGCTCATCGTCTTGGCGAAGGTGGGAACCCCGGACACGGTCGGCGTGTATGTTCTCGCTCTAGCCGTTTGCACGCCCGTCTTCATGTTTGGCAGTCTGGAACTCCGCACCATCCTCGGGACGGACGCGCGCCGTGCCTTTCCATTCTCGGAGTACCTGAGACTCCGGTTGCTGGCCATCGCAGCGGCCGGCGTTGTCAGCGTGAGTTTAGCCGCGTTGATGGGTTACCGCGATCCGATTTTGGCCGCCGTCGCTCTGCTAGCCGCCGTCAAAGGACTGGAATGGATTTCGGATGTTATCTACGGTCTGTTTCAGCGGCAAGAGCGACTCGATCGGGCGGGCCTTTCGGTCACAATGCACGGTGTCTGCAACTTGGCATCCATCAGCATAGTGATGGCACTCACGGGCAGTTTGCTATGGGCTTTGGCCGCGTACTTCTGCAGCCAGCTCCTGGTGATGCTTGCTTACGATGTACCCAACGCGGTTCGGATCGCCCATCCGGCCCACAAGGAAACGCGCAACACGGCGAGCTCGTATTTGATTCCGCTTGTCGGGGTCGGGGCCGGACGCGATTCTTCTTTGATGAGTCTGGCCTGGCTCGGTTTGCCGCTGGCGGCG
Source organism: Planctomycetota bacterium (assembly GCA_013151585.1). GTDB lineage: Bacteria > Planctomycetota > Planctomycetia > Planctomycetales > Planctomycetaceae > JAADHY01. Next base: position 4,676 of record JAADHY010000175.1, on the reverse strand, counting down.
ACGTCGCTTTTCATTTCCTTGACCACCAGCACACCGCGTTTCTTTGTCGCGCACTATCGTTCGCTTTACGAGCTTGGGATTCTCGGGCCGATTGCGGGTCTGGTTTTCACAGGGGCGGTCTTCGCGCGGGCGGTCAACGGAGCCGTTTCCCCGCGACTGGCTCGCTATTACACCGAATCGAAGCATCGCGCGTTCAAACGGCTCTTTTTCTGCGCGGGAGGACTTTACGCCCTGTTGGGGGGAACCGCCGCTCTGGCTGCCGCTTTCTGGGGAGACAAGATTCTACGAGTGCTGTTTCAGCCCGAGTATGGCCAATATGCGGACCTGCTGGTCGTAATCATGTTGGCTATGACATGCGCCATGCTGGCCGGCCTAGTCCACACCACAATGATCAGCATTCGGCGAATTCCGATTCTGCTGCCGCTGACGGCGGCAACCTGGCTTTGGACGACTTTCTTGTGTTGGCTCCTTGTGCCGCGGTTCGGCCTTCGCGGAGCGGCCGGTGCGATGGCGTTGGCTCGCCTTCCCTACATTGTCGTGGGCTTGTGGCTTTTGGCTCAAACTTTTGAGCCACAGGGCGCCAGCGCGTTCCCGGGGTCCGCCGCGCAGGCAACCTCGTCCCTTACAGCCGCGCCGCCGATGCGCCGAGCAGGCTAAGGATGAACTTCGACCTGCGACGAACACTCGTTAAGACGAAGGAAACTGTGATGCGACCGATCTATGTCGTCGGAGGTGCCCAAAAAGAAAACGCCGTGCAGAAAGAAGAGTGGCATTCGCACGCGAAGGGAATCATCGCCTGGATCGATCCAGAACGCGGCGAGTACGAGGTTCGGTTGGAGTATGTATCGCCACCGGAACTGATCCCGGACGAGGACCCGAACATCCTGTTTAAAGCCGCGACCTTTTCCCAATCGCGCTGTTATCTTTGCACCTCGACGGAAATCCTGGAATACAGCTATCCCGATCTCGGTTTTCTTCGCCGCATATCTCACCCGTGTTTCAACGACGTCCATCATGTGCACTTGGCGTCGAACGGGCACCTGTATGTGGCGAACACAGGGCTGGACATGGTCGTCGAGCTGGACGGAGACGGAGCGATTGTCCGGGAATGGAATGTACTGGATGACACCGATCCTTGGCAGCGGTTCTCGCGTGACATTGATTACCGAAAAGTCGCGAGTACGAAGCCGCACCTCTCGCACCCCAACTTCGTTTTCACCGCGGGGGGCCAGGTTTGGGTGACCCGCTTCCATCAGAAGGACGCCGTTTGCCTAACGGAGCCCGGTTTGCGCATCGAACTGGGCGTCGAAAGACCGCACGACGGAGTTGTCTGTGGTGATCTGGTCTACTTCACGACAGTCGACGGGCACGTCGTCGTCGCCGACTTGACGAATCGCGTTGTGCGCGATGTGTACGATCTGACCGAAATGCAGCAAGGGCTTCGGAAAGTGGGTTGGTGTCGGGGCTTGGCGGTGCTGGATGAAAAAAGGATTTTGGTCGGATTCAGCCGGCTCCGGCCGACCAAGTGGAAGGCCAACCTTCAATGGTTGAAACATGGCCTGCGGGAGCTATACACGCTGTGCCACCAGCCGGCTCGAGTCGCTTTGTTCGACCTCGACCAGCGCCGGCAGCTTTGGGATTTTCCATTGGATCGCGTCGGAATGAGCACAGTTTTTTCCATTCATCCTGATCCAGCGTGCGCCGACGAGTTGCGTTTCGCAGCATGACGGTTTGTAGAGCGGGCCCTGCGCGACCGGGAGTTCCGCCATCCCAGAAGTAAGGTATCCAATGCGACTGCCGAGCCAGGGCTGGCTCGCGGGATCGTGCGACGGCAGAGGGGAACGAGGGAAACGAGAAAGGAGCACGGAAGTGAGTCTGCAAAGGTTCTGCGCCTACGCCGCGCTCATCCTGTTGCCCTGCTCGGCGCTGAATTTCGGCGTCAGCTTTTCATGGGGAGATGTCTTCCTGATCGCGGCAACGCGGGCGAGCTCACACAAATCCGCTGGTTCCAAATTCCGTTCCTGCTCGCTCTCCCATTCTTCTTGTTGTCAACGGTTCTTGATCCGGACGCAACTCTGATCACATCCCTCCAGACGCTTTATCTTTGGGGGTTCGTCGTCCCTTTCGGTTGGGTGGCGTTTACGACGCTTCCGCCTCGGAGGATCGCCCATACGTTGCTGGCGGTCTTCGGTGTGAACTCGCTGGTCGCCATTGGCCAGACCTTTGGATACATTCCGGAGATCGGCACACAAGTCGTCGTCGATTACTTCGGAGGGCGTATTCGTCGGGCTGCCGGGCTGACGATCCTTTGCAACGAACTTGCGGCCGGATTGACCTCGGCCGTTGTTCTGTTGCCGTACGTGGCGCGAACGGTCCTGCGAGCGCCTGGACTGGTCAGCCTCCTGGCGGGGATGCTGGCCACCATGTCGAAATCAAATGTCTTGGCGCTGCCCGGCCTTTGCTACTACTTTTGGCGCGAACCTCGTAAGAAGCAGTTTGTCGCTATACTCGTCCTGTTTGCGATCGGCTTCACAGTGATTTACAGCCGAGCGGAGAATCTTGAATCAATGTGGCATCTGGCATCGCAAGCCGTCCAGCGTCGGCTCGAACTGGCCAGCACATCGCTCGATCGCCGACTGGAAGTCCTGCGGTACGCCATGCAGTACGCCAAAGACTGCCTTTGGCTCGGCTATGGCGTAGCGGGAACCCGTATGGTTTTCCTCCGCGACACGACCAACACAGCTCACATCTACTACCTGGGCTTGGTCATCATTGCGGGCTTGCCCGGCGCGGTCCTCTGGGGAATCGGCGTGACGTCTCTTCTCATCGGGCTCATACGACGTAACCAGCCGGTTTATGCGATGTATTTAATCGCCCACCTGTTGGCCTGCTTGGCTCTGACCGTTCTAAATCTCAGCGCGCAAAGCGTACCGCTTTTGGTGACTGGCTCGATCGTCGGGCGGGAAGTATCGCGTCGGACGGGAGCGATTCGCCCGCCCGGTCAGCGGAATCTCCGCCGTGCCGCATAAGTTGGCTGAGGCCAACGCGGGCAATCGATGCAAACTTGATCGCCAAATAAGACCGAGGATCGGATGATGGAAACCGGCAAAGAAGCAGGCAGTTTACTGCACAAGTTTGTCGCGCTGAATCGAAGCCTTTCCCGCGGACTCTATCTGATGGCCGAACGAGTCACGAGTCGGCGTCCGGGCGTGGTCGATTTTGAGCGGAATGTTGTTCCCGGCCTGCTGTTTCCGAACGCGCGGGTCCTGGATGTCGGAGGCGGGAAGTACCCAATCATCGATGTTCAAACGAAAAGAGCGTTGAACCTGTATGTCGTCGGGCTCGACATTTCCGCGGATGAGCTGGCTCGTGCCCCGGCAGACGCCTACGACAAAGTGATTGTTGGCGATGTTACCACCGCCCCGATCCGCGAACGGTTCGACCTGATCCTGTCGCGGACGCTGTTGGAGCATGTCCCGGATACATCCCGCGCGATTGCCACTCTGGCCAGCGCCCTGGACGAGGGTGGAACGATGGCTCACTACATCCCGTGTCGGCGAGCTCTGTTCGCCGCTCTGAGCCGCTGCATGGGGCCGGAAATGAGCCGTTCCGTGTTGTTCCGGATTTATCCGGAGAAACGATCGAGCGGAGGCTTTCCCGCGTACTACGATCGTTGCATTCCGTCGGAGATGGCGCGACTTTGCCGCGAGTGCGGACTGCAGGTAGAGACGCGTGCCTACTTTGAATCGGAATACTTCAATTTCTTCGCGCCGCTTTACGCGCTGGAACTCCTGCGGCAATTGACGATGATGTGGCTCAAAGCCGAAGACTTCGCCGAGACTTTTGTGGTCATCGCGCGCAAAGGCGATGAGCTTGCGAAGATGGCTTTGCTGTCGCGGGCCGCGTGATGGCACGAGCCAGCGACGGTTCGTCCGCCAACTTCCGCTTCTGCGGTCAATGGAATCCGTTGGGCTCTGACCGCCACCTGCCGCGAGCCGCCGTACCGCTGCCATGTGTGAGGAAACCGTGATGAACACATATCTGTACGGCTGCGTCCTCGTGTGAAAGCAAGGCCGCTAGCCCGCGGTCTTCTGCCGATGGACCGACAGGTAGCGACATCGCAGGTTGCCGCCTACCGCTTGCTTTGGCTGCGCCCGTTAGACAGGAACAATATCTTCCTTGTGTCTGATGTTTCGAAGCGCCGGCTTTCCAGCCACAGCGCGGATGGCAATAATGCGCGGTCAGACGTTACGTGTGTTTTTTTCGGTGTGCTGCGCCGGCAAGATGGTGACAATTGGAAGAGGACATGAGCATTTTCAAGCCGTGTGACATCCGCGGTGTTGTCGGCGAAGAATGGGATACGCCGGAGGCCCGGCGGATCGGCGAGGCGTTGGGAAGGTTGTTGGCTCGCCGAGGCGAGCGGAGGATTTTCGTCGGCGGCGACTATCGTCGCAGTACGCCGCGTCTGAAAGCAGCGTTGATCGACGCCTTGCGCTCCACAGGGATCGCCGTGCGGGACCTCGGACAAGTGCCTACGCCACTCGTTTACTTTGCCGCGCTGCAGCAAGGTTGCCCCAACGTGGCCATTGTGACAGCTTCTCACAACCCCGCCCAATACAATGGCGTGAAAGTGATGGTGGCTGGGCAACCTGGGGTTCCCGAGCTGTTGAAGGAAC